>NZ_JAUBTT010000273.1:0-1046 GCF_036705125.1 Microcoleus sp. B7-D4 | reverse complement strand
TTAACTACTTCTGAGTTAGGTGCTACCGAATCAGAAATAATTAACTCCGACTTGGTAATTACTACTTATAGATTTTTGCACGACCGCGTGCAGCAGTCAGGTTACGCTTTGATTGACTCAAAACTGCAAACAGCAATTCACCTACAAATTGGTCGTCTGTTACTGGCAAATATTTCTCCTGAGCGACGAGCCGAAAGAATTTTTGAAATTGCCGATCATTTGAATTCCGGTCGAAATTTAATCATTGATGCTCACGAGAAAATTGAACTAGCTATTTTAAATTTAACAGCCGCTCGCAAAGCCAAAGATGCAACGGCTTATGCTGCTGCCAGAGATTACTTAAAATTCGGTCTAGAAATTTTACCGGGCGATATTTGGCAAGAATCCTACGAACTAGCTTTTACCTTTCATAAGGAGCTGGCAGAGACCGAATATTTAAACGGCAATTTTGAAGAATCAGAAGCTTTAATAGAAGTGGCATTTGTCCGGGCAAAATCTGATCTAGAAAAAGCCGAAATTTACAACATTTTGATCGTGCAGTACACTCTGCTAAGTAAATATCAAGAAGCAATTCAATCGGGATTAAAAGCCCTTCAATTGCTGGGCATAGACTTGGATGAAGATAATTTAAGCGAGGCGGTTAATGCGGAAATGGCGGCAGCTAAAGCCAACTTGGCTAACCAAGAAATTGCTGCATTAATTAATGCCGACAAGATGAAAGATCCGGCTCAACAAATGGCTATGAAATTATTGGGCAACATGGGGCCGCTCACGTTCTTTTCATCTCAAGAACTGTGGAAGTTGACTGTGATTAAAGCGATTAACCTTTCTCTCAAGTACGGTTTTGTAGCGGGAGGGTCTTACTGCTATTCATGTTATGGAATTATCCTGAATTCAATTTTAGGGGATTACCAATCGGCTTATGAGTTTGGCAGACTCGCTCTGACTCTGAGCGAAAATTCAAATAACTTGTCTCAAAACTGCCAAGATAGTGTGATTTTTGCCAATTACTTAAACTGCTGGGTGAGACCGCTCAAAACTACGGC
>NZ_JAUBTT010000192.1:0-6567 GCF_036705125.1 Microcoleus sp. B7-D4 | reverse complement strand
CTGAGGGATAACCGCTCCCATGCTCCCGATGAAGTAAGAAGCAAATGTCGAGACTTGTCTAGTATTTGTGTAGCAGAGTAGGACACGGCGCCATGCCCATAGGTGTCAACTTAGCGTTAAACCCGCACTCCGGCAGTCCGGCAGGGGTTGAAACCCCTGCCTCAAAGCCGAAGTCCTCTGAAGAGGACTGAAAAACTCATTAGTCCTCTTCAGAGGACTTCAGCTATTAGACAGGGACTTCAGTCCCTGGCGGACTGCCGGGTGGGAGGACTGGCGGACTGATAGATTAAGTTGACACGACGAAAGGCAGTGCCGTTTTCCTACATAATGATTATTTTGGGGTAGGGAAACGGCGAAAGCCTTTGTCCTCCGTTGCCTTACTGCCAAACAAACACTTTGGCTTCGTATTCCGGCAAGTCAATCATAATATTGTCATCGCCCGATTCAATATCATAATTCCCCGTCCATTCGTGCCAATTTCCGTTTGCAGGGAAGTGGGGAACGCTGTAACCTGCCAGATAATTTTCCGACCAATTCACCACTACTACAACTCTCGAACCTTCATCGTTCCAGCGAGTGTAAGCAAAAACTTTCGATTCGGGGTCTTCGTGGAAAAAGTCGATGTTTTCTGTGTAAAGTGCTTGGTTATTTTTACGCAGGTGAATCAAGCCTTTGTAGTATTCCCACAAACTTTTATTGAGGTCATTTCCTAGCAGCGTCCAGTCAATTTTAGCTTGCTCAATTGTTTTGGCTTTGTATTCGCCAAATTCTTCGCCCATCCAAATCAGCGGCACGCCAACTGCTGTCATTAACACCACCGTTCCCAACTTCGCTCGCTTGAATGCTGCTTCATCCAAAATCCCGCACGAACCCAATTCGGCAAAAAGGCGATCGTGGTCGTGATTGGTCAAATAATTCACTACATTCGTAGCACCCAAGTAACCTTGCCGCTTGCAGTCAATCACATCTTTAAGGCGTTCTAAATCAAAAAAGTCGCCGCACAGTTGTGGAACGATGCAGTGATAGAAACTGTCGTGCCAGCAGCCGTCCATCGGCCCGTCTACATTCGTGATGCTGGGATCGTCGGGAATGTATTCGGCAACGGTATAAAACGGTTTGGGGCCGGCGGCATTTTTGGCTTCTTGAACTACCCAGTGCATGAAATCGTAGTTAGCAATTTGTCGCGCCGCGTCGAAACGAATGCCGTCGAGATGATATTCTTGAATCCAGAAGCGGACTGTATCGCCAGCAAATTGGCGCGCCGGGAAAGTTCCTAAGTTTTCGTCGTAGAATTCGTAGTTAAATTCCGGGCCCCAATTGTTGTCAGGATCGCGGGGTTCGTGGTGGTACCAATAATCGTGATCGATTTGAGTGAGGGGGCTCGATGCTTCCGAGTGGTTGTAAATCCCGTCCATGATGACGCGAATACCGCGCCCGTGACACTCGTCTATCAGGTTTTTGAGTTCTTCTGTGGTTCCGTAGCTGGACTCGGAAGCGAAGAAGTAGCGGGGGTTGTAGCCCCAACTGTAGTCGCCTGGGTATTCTTTGATGGGCATGAGTTCGATCGCGTTGATGCCGAGTTCGACTAGGTAATCGAGTTTTTCGACGACGTGCTTGTACTGGCCGCGGGCGAAGGGATCATCTTCGCCACCGGAAAAGTCGGCAATGTGCATTTCATAAATCACTAATTCCCGATCGGCTGGCAGCGGTTTGTCGTCGTGTCTCCAGACGTAGGTATCGACAATGCGATCGCCATCTTTGATCCGAACAATGCCGTTTTGAGTGGGATTGTCGATGTCAGTCGCGTAGGGATCGACCACATCTACCCACTGATCTGGTTCCACAAACCAGCTTTTCGACTGAACGCGGAATTTGTATTGATAAACGCCATCCTCCAACTCAACTCGCGTGCGGAAATACCCCTCTTTGTCCTTTTCCATCGGAATATCTTCCCAATTAGAAAAAGAGCCAATCAAGGCAGCTCCTTTGTTGTAGGGAGCAAATAACTTGAATTCAATTGGAGCGGCCATAATACCTCTTTCTAAAATATTTCAGTAGCAGTAGATACTTTTAATTTCGCAAATTTAAGCGAACTCAGCATCACTCTACGGATATAATTTCTTTAAGGCTTAACTATTCCTAAAAGTATCGTCATCTGGCCTGTGCCTGCGCCTTTTATGAAGTGAAATCGCGCCATATCGGCAGTGCGATCGAAGTTTATTTAACTGGGGATCGCTCAACAATAAGTATTGGTACTACGATAGTTTTTTAGCATCTATCTTAAGGTAGATTCGTTTTTTTTAATATTTAAAAAAATATCTGTACTGGGATAGATGCGGGTTTAAACTTTATCACTTTTTTAACAACCAACAATTGCTCGGCTAGTGCACACTGCCTGCCCTAATTTTTTGGTAACAATTAGTCAGTCGGTGTACACTGCACACCATAAATCAGTGGCAGTAAGGTGCGCCCAGCGCACCCTACTTTTAACTTGATTTGGCCTGATGATAAGGCTTCATCCAACCAAGCCAGAACGCAGGGCGAGAACGGCTGCCTGAGTGCGGTCATCAGCGCACAACTTGTTCAAAATATTCCGGACGTGAGTCTTGACTGTACCGACAGTAATGTACAGCTTTTCGGCGATTGCAGCATTGCTGTAACCCTGCACGATCAGTTCCAAAACCTCTAATTCCCGCTCGGTTAAAGGGTAAGTCTCAATGATGTGACTAAACTCAGGTTCGGCCGCCTTAATTGTGACTCTTTTGCCCTCAGCCTTCGGTTCTTCCGGCGCAGGTTCCTGAGTGCGAGCTTGTTTCAGGACGATACGGGCGATCGCCGGATCGATCCAAGAGTTACCTTCGTGAGTTACTTTTACTACATCTAATAACTGATCGAAGCTAATATCTTTCATGCAGTAAGAATCAGCTCCGGCGGCAAAAGCTGCCAGAACTT
This sequence comes from Microcoleus sp. B7-D4, assembly GCF_036705125.1. Classification (NCBI taxonomy): domain Bacteria; kingdom Bacillati; phylum Cyanobacteriota; class Cyanophyceae; order Oscillatoriales; family Microcoleaceae; genus Microcoleus; species Microcoleus sp. B7-D4. The sequence goes on along the minus strand of NZ_JAUBTT010000192.1, from coordinate 3,615 downwards.
CTTCTTCATTGTCCTGAAAAGTCAGGATCAAAATTTTTGTATCAGGATCGGACTCCGCTACCGATTTCTTGAACTTTTGTGTAAGTTCAATGCCATCAAAATCCGGCAAGCCAATGTCTACAATTGCCACGTCAGGTTTTGAAGACTGAAGCAGTTTCAATCCCTCTGTAGCGTTAGCTGCATCGCCGACAACTTCTATCGTCTCACGCTGTTGTAAAGCAGTGCGGATGCCGACTCTTGTCAGGTCATGGTCTTCTACCAAAGCAACGCGAATTTTACTCATCTTTCTTCCAATAGCCCGCTAAATTTTTAAAATATCGTCAACTGACTCAGCTAAACTGAGAAAATTTGAGAATGTGTCCTGATTTAGGGTTTTACAGGTCGCACATCATTTTTAAGCATACTCATGCAGCCGCCAAGAATGCAAGTTAATTTTTAAGTTATTTTGCGGCGATGCCTGCACGAGCCCGATCGGGACAGGTAAGCTCTCAATGTTTCAATAGTTTAACTGAATTATCTCATTGTCCGCCCGTTGATAGAGGTAAGGATACCACTACCCAGATAAATTTAAAGTATAAAAAATTTTGATGCACTTGGGCCCTCAAAATCAATAAAGCTAGCAGCACGAGTCTTTAATCGGTGTTAGGGCTCTAGTCCAACGCTTATTTATATAACCTGTTATGACTCAGTATCACGGCAATAAGTCTTTTCCCTCGGAGTTTTCCGACTCGGAAATCTTACACAAAGTATCTGAAATAACATCCCCCCAACCGCAAGTTGGCGACTGCCAAACTCAGGACGATCGCCTGTGGTCGGCAATTCCTCACATAGTTTGGAAAACAAATGCCGACGGCTGGGCGACTTATTTCTGTCAGCGCTGGGAGGAGTACACCGGGGAACCAGCAGCAGCAGCTTTGGGTTTCGGCTATCTGGCGCGCGTCCACCCAGAAGACCGCCCTCGTCTATTGGCGAGATCGCACACTTCTAAGTTCCCGTCGCCAAGCTACGAAATTCTATTTCGTCTGCAGACGCGAGAGGGCACTTACCGCTGGAACGTGGCCAGAGGATGGCCCGCTAATCTAGACAGTCAGGAAGTTTTGGAGTGGGTGGGAACCTACATAGATATGGAACCGATCGAACAAACTCAAGCCGAGCCCCAAGCAGAACCAGAGTTTTGGCGCCATCAAGCGTGCTCGAAAGCTAATTTCAAAGATGAAAAATTGTGCGAAGCCCGGACGGTAATAGAGGCGGGGCGGGATTTACAGGTGATAGAGCAGTTTACAAATATATTGAGCCAGCGCGCGGGTAATTGGGGTGAATTGTTGCAAGCCATCGCGGACGCGACTGTGGAGGCGATCGCCGGAGCGGAATTTTGCCTAGTTGCTCTTCTGGAGTCCGATTGCAGCGGCCTCAAACTCAGCGCTGTCGGGGGCACGGAAAACTTTGGTGGGGGCAAAACCCCGCACGTGCAAAACAAGCTGCTGTGGAAAGCATTTGCGACGGGAGAGTCTGTACTGTGGCGGTCGGAGTGCGGCAAAGGCTTGTTGCCGGCGGCGGCTTGTGCAGCGGCGATCGAGTGGGGGCAAAGCGGGCGTTTGGGTGTGTTGGCCATCGGCAACGGGAAGGACAGCACGGCGATGGACAGGCATACTCAGAAACTGCTGGCGGTGATGGGAAAACAAGCGGCGATCGCGATTAACAACGCGCTGGCGATCGAAAAATTAAAAAAGCAGGAACAGCTTTTAGACTTGCAAAACGAGCTGCTAATTCGTCAGCAGGAAGAACTGGAAAATCAGGGGCGACGCATTCACCAGCAAAAATTGGAACTGCTAGAAGCAGCCAAGTTAAAATCGCAATTTTTGGGCATTATGTCCCACGAATTGCGAACTCCCATGAATTCGATTATCGGCTTTTCCCAATTGCTGCTGCGCCAGCACAAACAACTGCTGACCGCCCAGCAAACCGAAATGGTGGGACGCATTTTACATAACGGCAAAAATCTGCTACTGCTAATTAACGATATCCTCGACCTCTCCAAAATCGAGAGTGGCCGCACAGAATTAAAAATTGAAAAATTTCATTTAGCGCATTTAGTAATGGATGTGGCCTTGGAATTCGGAAATCAAGCCACCGATAAGAATGTGGCCATGTCCGTCAGCGTGTGCTTGCAGGATCAGTTTATAGTTAATGACAAGTTGCGCCTGCGGCAAATTTTGACCAATGTCGTTTCCAACGCGGTTAAATTCACACATGAGGGCAGCATTTACATTGAGGTGCGGGAATTAAATCGCGATCGGCTAATTATCACCGTTCGGGATACAGGAATCGGCATCTGTGAAACCGATCTTCCCCACATTTTCGACAAATTCCATCAAGCCGACCAAACCACAACTCGCAAATATCCAGGCACCGGTTTAGGACTAGCGATTACTGCCTCTTTAGTCAAAATGATGAAGGGCACAATTAGGGTCGAAAGTCAGCCCAAAAAAGGTTCGACATTTCGGATAGAATTCCCGCGAAAAATTTATCCGAAAAAACTCATTTGCTGACTGAAAACTTTTTTATATTTCAATACGGTGCAGTTAATCCCGATCCCCCCTAGCCAAGGGCGGGCACTCTTGGCACCGCCCCTACGAATGGGGGGACAAGAACTTATTCAAAGTCAACCCCTACTCCCCTTCTTAAGGGGGATGCGAGGGGGAACTCCGAGGAATAAACAGTTTTAACCCAAGCGTATTGTTTTATATTTATTAGAATGGCCGGTTTTCACGGCTCATACAAAAACTTTCGTCCCTCTCTATAGCAATCCTAAATGATTTGTGTAATTCTTGTAGGGGCAAAACCCACGCCCGGTTGCCCCGCCTTGGCAGGGGTAGGCACTCTTAGCACTACCCCTACATATTTTTACAACTGATGCGAGGATTGCTAAGTAGGTGTGCAGAATTAATTACACAATATTTCTACTGAAACCCTTGCCTAGCAAGGAGTCTTTATGTAATTAATTTTGTGTGGTTACTTATAAGACACGAAAGAATAAATAAGACTAAGAGCAAAAAAAGGTTTTACCGAAAAATTGGGTCTAAAGCCCCGTCCTTTTAGGACGGCTTTTCCTCTTTAAGCTTATCAATCCAGTCCTCTACAAGTTGGGTCATTGTTTTTTCTTTCTGTTTGGCAATTCTCCGCAACTTCTCTAGCCGACTCACGGCAATGCGAATACTTAATCTTTCTCTGACCATTTGGCTACCCAATTGCTACCTATTATGTTATCATAGTTAGCATGAAAACATTGAAGTTCAAGCTATATCAAAGCAAGCGGAATAAACACCTCAAGCGAAGTATCAATGCTGCGGGGGTGATTTATAACCATTGCATTGCACTCCATAAACGGTACTACCGGATGTGGGGAAAGCATTTGAATTGTGCAAAACTTCAATCGCATATTGCCAAACACAGAAAGCGTAAAGCGTTCTGGCAAACGGTCGGCTCTCAAGCGGTGCAGGATATCTGCCAACGAATCTCGATCGCCTACCAACTTTTTTTTAAGCATCACAAGAAAGGAGTTAGACCTCCCGGATTCAAGAAAGTTCGCAGATACAAATCGTTCACTCTCAAGCA
>NZ_JAUBTT010000272.1:0-1057 GCF_036705125.1 Microcoleus sp. B7-D4 | reverse complement strand
TAAAAATTGTGAATGAGTAAGTGCGATTTTCCTGCATTGTTTTGGTCAAAGTGTACTTGGATTGATAGCATCAATGGGGAGCCAGTGGTAGCGAGTTGCAGGCTGATTCGGATATTCGAGTAAGGGCAGCGGAGTCGAGTCGCGAGTTGTAGTTTTTAAAGTCAAAACAATTCAAATCACCACAAAGAATTGGCTTTGAATCGATCGCCGTGCAGCTATCGCCACAAACACCTAAAAACTAGAGATGGAGTGTCAAGGGGCTTAATTTTACCCGATATCCCACTGTCCCAATCAATGCCACTGATGGATGTTAACCAAGTGTGACAAAGGGCTTAATTTTACCCGATATCCCACTGTGCCGATTGCTCATACTATTGTGGCGACTTTTGTGGCAACACTGGCATCAATTGCCGCAACTGTCCCCATTCAACTTGGGTAGCATCGTTACGGCCTAAAACTTAGAGGCGCGAGGCTCACGCGCTCTCTCTGAAATCAAGTACAACCGTACCATCGCGAACACAATTGTCACTGCCTTCTCATTGCCTAGTTTAACAAGTTTTGCCGCATTTACTTTGACTACAAAATTCACTGGGTTGCCGAAGTAACTGTTAGAGCATTCTGGCAGCAAAAAAATATTGAGGCACTTCGCTTTTTTTGTACAAAAGTGCGGTAGCACTGCATTCAATAAAGCCAAACAAACTTAACTGCAACTCTTGCTAGAAAACGGCTACCGCCTTTGTCCGATACATTAATATGCAATAGCTGAATGGCTAATAACGAGGCGGCAATTTTTAGGCAACCTTAACAGCTTTCAATTAGTTCTGCTTGCTTAATTGTGAAAGTACAGCTTGCTATAAATGCTACCACTTTTGAGCCTCTGCTACATTTGCCTAAAATTGGAGTGTAGAGCTTGCTGTTAAATTATTAAATTGATATTAAGTGTACCGGGACAGGAAAAAACCTCAAAATTAACTTTTTAGGACTGAGTTTTCGTGAGTTTTTGGCTGTTTTTGGCTGTTTTTTCTGAGAATGTGCGAGTAAACTTGTGCAAGCTCAG
>NZ_JAUBTT010000030.1:28675-75148 GCF_036705125.1 Microcoleus sp. B7-D4 | reverse complement strand
GAGGCTCTTTCTGCCCATTCTTGTGACTACTTTCCTATGCCTGACCTCATTCCCGAATTTCAGACCTGAATCCTTACCCTCAATTTTACCAAAATCGAAGTCTTGTGATAGCTTCTCACAATAAAAATCAAATTTTTGCTTCAACTCCGACGCCGGAAAAATTTGGAGTGTTTGATTGGAAATTATTAGAGCAGCCGTTTTTTGTCTTTCCTCGGTATTGATAGTGCCATCAGCAGCAGCAATCAATGCACATATTGCCATTGAGGCATCAGCAAAATCATTGTTTTTAAACTTGGAAATATTGGTTTGCAGAGAATCATTGATTTGTGATACGTTCTGCTTTAATTTCTCCCAGAAAGTCATTTTTTCTCCTGTTTGGTGAATGAGATATGAGGTTTATGACCGGAGTCACAGTAATCTAAGCTGCTCTTAACTTGCCCAGCAATTGCCAGGCCCTGTAAGACCCTTAAGTTGATGAATTACACTCCTGTAGTGTATCATGGTTCTTTAGTTTTTAGATTAATCAAGTCTATCTTCATAACTAATCGCTCTTTCACAGGTTTTTTCGTGGTCTATCTTACTTAATAATTAATCGCTCTTTCCAGAGTATCTTGTAACTGAAGTTCTAACGGTCGGTCAGAGCGAATTTTCAAACCCGGTAAATCGTGTTTGACTAACGTTTTGTCGCCGGTTTCAGCAGTTGCCAACGGCCAGAGCACCCAGCGGCTGCCAGGGGAAAGAGTGCTTAAACTTGCAGAGTTTTGAGTCAACCAAATTATCGGCAGTTTCGACCGATTATCGATCGCATCTTCCCCAGCATTAACCGCCGCTAAAGTTTCCAAAACTACCCGGTTCCCCGATACGAGTCCAGTTCCGGCAGTCCAAAGTTTGACGTTTAACAGGCGCTTGCTAGCATAGAAGTAAAGAGACGCAGCTACTGTCACGGCTCGTTCAAATTCTTCTGGCTGCCACGCCGCAGCGCTGTCGAGAGCAATAATAATTTCTTGACCCCCGGCTGCAACTTCTAACTCTCTCACCCGCAGTTCTCCGTAGCGGGCACTGGTGCGCCAGTGAATCAGGCGGGTGGGGTCTCCGTGGCGGTAAGGTCTCAGGTTGCGGGTGAGGCCTTCGGTAGCAGTTTGCGATCGACTACGATTGTAAAATTGCGGGCTGTCTTCTTGACCGATGCGATCGATCAAAGGACAAGTGCTCAACGGCAAAACTTGTGGATACACAACCGCCACCGCTTTGACTGGGCGGCTGCGTCGGCACCAAAACAACCCTAAAGGCGCCGCCGTCCTCAAGTTTACCTCTTGCCACCGATAGACGCCGCGCTGCCGGACTTCCAGATAGTATGTATGCCTGTATATACTGTTAGGCTCTATGACTTCGATCGGGCGGACAACCGGTTCTCCCAATACAAACGGCAAGATGTCTATCACTTGCAACAAAGTCTTAGGTTGGCGGGCGCGATTTTCGATTTCTAGTTCGACGGTGATTTGATCGCCCGCACTCACCGGTTCGATCGGGCGGCGACGGACTTCCAGCGAACGGAGCGATTTTCCCGGCAAAACCGCCGCTACTCCCAACAGCGCCAAACCCCCACCGCTGAGCACGTACAGCCACCCAGACATTGTATTAGTCGCTGACCCAAAAAAGAAAACCGTCATCCCCGACAGTAGCCAACCCGCGTAGGCAGGGGTAACAGCACGATTTTCGAGCCAGTCGGCGATTTTGTGACCGATGTTCATAAAAAAAGTTCGGTAAGTGGGAAACGAGCGAGACTTTAGTCCTGAGAGGAAAACGACCCGGCGATTTCAATCGCCTTGAATCCCCTTTCGGGGTTGGAGAGGTATGGTTGCCTCCCCGGTGAGGTATGGCTGCCTCAATCTCCCTTTCGGGGTAATGTTCGCTTTGCCACTGTTATAAAGGCTTGTTCGGCTTACAGCACTGTTTCAGGGACTTTAAAACTGTTTAACTGTAAACAACAGAGCGGAAAACTAGCGTCGCATTCACCGGTGTTATGACCTAAATAACGTAGTCAGCTAAGACTTAGGCGGGTCAGTACAGCTTGCTTGATCTCTCTTACAAGCTCAGTGGCTTTAGCCCGCTCGTTACTGACAGGAGTTGAAATTGTTAATTACTCGATCGCCCCATCAAGCCTAATTGTAAAATATTCTCAGCATTTAACACCGAATTAGCTGCGAGCGATAAAATTAGAAATCGGGCCTTTTTTCGCAATTAATACATTGACCGCGCCCAACAACGGATACAAGCCCCAACACTCGCTTTGTGGAGATACCCCAATTTTAGAGCTTAGTTCAAGCTCCCAGATTAATCTGTCGAGTAAATCTAAAATCTAAAATCTAAAATCTAAAATCGATTGACTGGAGACCAAAAAATGAACCCATTAAACAATCCTACACCCCTTCAACCAGAGGCTCAAGGCCGCCGACGAACACCGCCCCCGCCCCCGCCCTTGGCTGCAACTCCCGCGCCGCCTCCACCTGCGCCGAGTGCGCCCCCCGCAGCCCAGCAGCAGCGGCCTGTCGAGACACCCGTCAGTACGATCGAACAAATGGTCAGAGATGCCCATGCAGCGAGCGCTTCCGACATTCACATCCGAGTCGGCCAAGTACCTCGATTTCGGATTCGGGGCGTGATGCAAGTAGCAACTAACCACCCCAAAGTAACCCCAGAAATTTTTGAACATTACCTAGCCGAAATTCTCACCCCCGAACAGCGAAAACAGTTTGCAACTACCAAGGAATTAGACTCAGCAATTTTTTACCCTGGCTTCGTGCGGTGTCGGCTAAACTGTTTTGATTCTCTCAGCGGCGGTGCCCTAGTATTGCGGTTGATTAGTTTGGAAATACCTACTATCGATTCCTTGAGGTTGCCAGAAGTTCTCAAAAATATCATTTTGCGATCGCAGGGATTAATATTGGTTACGGGGCCTACCGGTTCGGGGAAATCGACAACCGTAGCTGCGATGATCGACCACCTCAACCAGATGGAGCAAAAGCACGTAGTTACAATTGAAGACCCGATCGAATTCATTCACCCTTCAAAAAAATGCTTGGTCAGCCAGCGGGAAGTCGGCTTGCATACCCACGAGTTTCAGCAGGCTTTGCGGGCTGTTTTGCGGGAAGATCCAGATGTAATTCTGATCGGGGAAATGCGCGATCGCGTTACCATCAATACAGCGTTGCAAGCCGCTCAAACTGGTCACTTAGTATTGGGAACTCTCCACACTCGCAGCGCCATTAACGCTATTAACCGGTTGTTGAACCTCTACCCGCCCGAGGAACAACAGGCGATGCGGATTCAAATTTGCGATTCTTTAGTGGCGGTAATTGCCCAACTTTTGCTGCCAACAGTTGACAACCGTCGAGTAGCAGTTCACGATATTTTGGTGAATACACCTGCCATGCACGATTACTTGATGAAAGGTGCTGATGATGAAGCTTTCCGATTAATGGAGCATGATACTTACGAAGGAATGCAGATTATCAACCAGGGTCTTTACAAACTCGTGCTTGAAGGCAGAGTGACGATCGAAGAAGCAGCCAAAACTTCTCCCGAAGCCAGCGATTTAGACCGTCGCTTGCGAACAGGAGGCTACGATGTTGGGGACGCTCGTGGCTTTGAAGGCAGCAAAAAAGAACGCATTGTTCGCGCCTAGTAGCAGCACCCATACAGGGGTAGGCACAGCAGGACTACCCCACCCATCAAGTAACAAGATTTTCAGCAGACGAAAATATTTGATGAGGGCTTTCATGCGTATTTTTACTTAAAATCTCCCTTTATTTAGTAACAAAAAATACATTTTCATTAAATAGTAAAATGCTATAATCAATGCCGAGTGTATTGTTAAGTTTTTTAAACCTAGACCCTACTTTACATAAACTTTAAAATTGCGTGAAAACTCGCAGGTTATTGCAAAGAAATAGTAAAGATATGTTCCGAGTATTGCCAACACTCAACCATTTAAGTATATAGTTGTAGTGACCAATTTTGGACAGAGAACATTCCGACTTTGCCGATATTTGCCGATCGCAAAAGTAAGCAGGTTAAAAAAGCGCTTAATAAAACTACAAGCAGAGCCGAGGGCGTGTCTTTCCGATCAAGTAGCTTTCCGTCGAAAAAATCCTAAAACTAAGCAGACTTTTAAAGATTCTGTCCCTCTAAAATTTGTTTAACAACGCGCTTATCAGCAACCGTATTTCTAGAATTTAAAGGAGCAAAAAAAGTGAAGAGTGCATTTAACCAAAGAGAATTGTTTGAAGGTGCCAGCAAAGCGGAAATAATTGAGCGCATCCAGCAGCTAGTTCCCCCCGGTTCCCCGGAACCCCAAGATCCAGAAATCCTCGCAGCCTTACAAACTCTCACCGCACAGCTAATCGCAGCCTATCAAGCCGACGGACAATTAGAAAGCGAACCTTTTAGCGACGTGCGCGGTCGCACTATTCACCTATACGCATCCGCAGTCAGCAGCCAAATCAACGGAAAAACCATCCTCATCACCGGTGGAGAAGGATGTGTCGGTCGTTTCTTAATCGAAAAACTCCTCGAATTAGGCGCAACTAAAATCATTTCCGCTGACAACGCCCGATGTCACAACCCCGAAGAAAATCTCCCGCTTTTTACCAGAGAAGGTGCTGTAACTTTCTATGCCGCCGACATTCGCAACTTGGAGGCGCTCAAACACATATTTGAGGTAGAAAAACCAGAAATTGTTTTTCACCTAGCAGCCCAACGCCAACCCGGACTAGCTGAAATCAAAATCCGAGAAACAGTTACAACCTGCCTGTTAGGATGTAAACACATCATCCAACTCTGCGAAGAATACGGCGTAGAACACTGCATCTTCTCTTCCACAGGCAAAACATCTCGATATTTTACAACCGAAGTTTACGCCGCCTCCAAGAAGTTTGCCGAATGGCAATTTGCCAAAGCAGCTCAAGAAGGAGATGTGACTTACGGGATGGTTCGCTTTACTCATATGTTGGAAAATAGCTTGTTCTGCGAGCAAATGTCCAAAAAAGTAGAGCAAGGTAAAACTGTGAACGTTCACGCTCCCCACCGCTACGTAACTGCTCAAAATCTTATCGAAGCCGTACATTTATTGCTGAATTCTCTGGTTGTGTCCGTTCCCGGAAAACTCAAATTTGTTGCCGTAAGTAATCTCGGTTGGCCGACAGAAACTTTGGAAGTAGCTCTTTATAAAATTCTTGAATCAGGCAAAAATCTGCCGATTTATTTTCAAGGACTTTTGCCGGGATACGAAGAACCGTTTTTCCTTGGACAGTTTGACTGGAAAAAGCCTACCGACATTCACCTCCTAATTAATGTGTTGGAAGATCCTTTTAGAAGTGTGAACGATACTGGCGACATGGTGACTGTAGAATTAGCTCCTTTTTCTTTGGGCGTGTTAGATAAACAAGTGTCGAAGCTGGAGAGCTTAATCATCGATCCAGATTTCCCCGAAGTGCAAATCAAGCACGCTCTTGTCGCAGCGGAAAAAGAAGTGATTGCTTCCTCTTTTGCGTGGAGTGCCCCTGAAGACTTGTTGAAGATTTTGCAGTGGGGAATCAATCCGAAGAAATTGCAAGGTTACGGAACGGAAATCGCTGACTATAGCGAGATTATCGAACTCCTCCTGCAAGGAATCTGCGGGCGACTTAACCAAGAAGTCTTGCACAGTGCTGGAGTTACTGCAGATGAGTTTGATGACTTAGTTGAGAGTCTTTCTACGCTGGATTTGATTCAAGCAGAAGTGGGATATTTGCGATCCGTGTCGAGATATCTCAGAGAATTTGCGGCCCCCGCACAGTTCACCACCAAAAAATCTGAACCTGTTGCTATCCCCGATGCAGCGTAGCTTGAACATAGTTTTGAGTTGGGAGATTGCTTCCTGAGTGCCCACCCACAGGGGATGAGTTATATCAATTCCGGTTGCAGGAGGGAAATGATTGTTGACAGTTGACAGTTGATTGTTGACAGTTGACAGTTGACAGTTGACAGTTGACAGTTGACAGTTGACAGTTGACAGTTGACAGTTGATTGTTGACAGTTGACAGTTGACAGTTGACAGTTGACTCGATGTCGAAAAACTGAATGGTTGAGTGTTAACTTTTGACTCGATTTTATTATTCCGATGCAACCGGATTTGATGTTAAACATCGACTAAGTATTTAGTTGATTAAAAATAGAACACCCAGAAACCTGGTTTCTTTTAGAAACCGGGTTTCTCCAGTCTGGGCTTGTTTGATGTTTAATTAAATTGAGTGACTTAACCTTGTCAGAATCGACATGATATGATATTATTGGTGGCCACCCAACCGCAATCAAATTAATTTGTAGTGAGGATGCTAGTCCTAGTAGTTTTAGGAGGACTTAAGTTCTCACAACAAATGTGAGAAGGGTGATTTTTTGCGGGCATGATATGATGATACTTTAGATAGCGTGGCGCAGTGAGTTAACAAAGGTGCAATAAGATTCAATAAACTCAATGAACACAATAAATAAAATTAAATTAAGGTACGAGAATTGTGGAAATTAATCAGCTAATGTTCCTATTGATTGATGTTGTGCTATGGGCGATCGCCCTGATCCTTCTAATTCCCGTTGCAGTTCTATTTCTAGAATGCAGTGCAGCTTTTTTGTCCGGCCAGGGCGAGACAGCGGAAACTAAAGCGCCCCGCCCCAAAGTAGCAGTTTTAATTCCCGCTTATAACGAAGCTGCAGGAATTGCCGCCACCATCTCCACTATATTGCCACAGCTAACACCTCAAGACCGCCTGTTAGTGATTGCTGACAACTGCACGGATGCCACGGCAGAAATCGCCCGTAACTGCGGTGCAAGTGCGATCGAGCGCCAAGACACACAACGCAAGGGCAAAGGATACGCGCTGGATTTTGGCTTGCAGTCGATCGAATCAGACCCCCCAGAAGTAGTAATCATGGTTGACGCAGACTGCATCTGTCAGCCAGACTCTATAGAAAAATTAGCCCGGGTGGCAATGGCCGAACAAAGACCCGTACAAGCGACTTATTTAATGGAACAGCCACCCAATCCTACCCCCAAAGATTCCATTTCTGCTTTAGCCTTTCTCGTGAAAAACTTAGTCCGTCCCAGCGGATTAAAACAGTTAGGATTCCCATCCTTACTAACAGGAACAGGCATGGCTTTTCCCTGGTCGATAATTCGATCGGTTTCCCTAGCGAGCGGCAATATTGTTGAAGATATGCAGATGAGTTTGGATTTGGCGATCGCCGGACATCCAACAGTATTCTGCCCCGAAGCAAACGTCACCGGGTGTTTGCCACAGCAGCAGCAAGCAGCCACAAGTCAAAGAACCCGATGGGAACACGGTCACATACAAACATTGTTAACTCAAACTCCCCGCCTGACAGCAGCTTCAGTCGAGCAAAAACGTTTTGACTTATTGGCGATCGCCCTCGACTTATGCGTCCCTCCCCTATCGCTTTTAGTCGCTATCTGGCTAGCTGCTTTTGCCGCCTCTTTACTAGCAGTCATTTTGGGAACATCCCCAATTCCAGCCGTCTTGTTAGCAGTACAAGGATTGCTGATTTTAGTTTCCATTGTCGCCGCTTGGGCAAAATTTGGGCGTGCGAATATTTCTGGCTCAACTCTTTTATCTGTACCTTTTTACATCCTTTGGAAAATCCCTTTGTACCTGGGTTTTATCCTGAAGCGGCAAACTAAATGGGTGCGGACAGAACGCGATGTTTAATATTTAGATTGAGAATTTTTAACCGCAGATATCATATCATTTCCGGTTACACCGGAATGATGTTGACTGTTGACTGTTGACGGTTGACTGTTGACTGTTGAGAGTGAACAGTGAACTCGAATTTACTATTCCGATGCTAACGGATTTGATATCAGCCGATAAACACAGATGAACGCAGATACAATTCTATCTGCGTTCATCTGCGTTTATCGGCGGTTAAAAAACTTATATAAAAACTTAAAAAAAGTTCACTGCTTCACGGGAATTTCAATCACAAACTCAGCCCCTTCACCGGGCGCGGAAAAGCACATTAGCTTCCCGCCGTGTTTCTCTACTACAATCTGATAACTGATACTCAACCCTAAACCGGTACCTTGCCCCACAGGTTTTGTAGTAAAGAAAGGGTCAAATATTCGCGATCGTACTTCCTCCGTCATCCCCCGACCATTATCAGCAATATAAATTCTCACCTTGTTTTGGTCGCATACCTCAGTCCGAATCTCAATCTTTCGCTCAAAGATTGGAGACAAAGGATTTTCTAGTTTGGCAGTTGTCTCCGGTCGCCCAACTCCTAACTCCACTGCATCAATTGCATTGCTCAAAATATTCATAAACACCTGATTTAACCCCGAAGCATAACAATTTACCTTCGGCAGTTGACCGTACTCTTTAACTACCTCAATGCCATGTCCGACTGCATCCTTTTTCAACCTGTGCTGCAAAATTAGCAGAGTCGAATCAATCCCAGAGTGAATATCCACTGGTTTCATCTCGGCTTCATCCAGGCGTGAGAAATTCCGCAGCGACAGCACAATATTGCGAACGCGATCGACCCCAACCTGCATTGATTTTAGAATTTTGGGCAAATCTTCTTGAATAAAAGCGAGGTCAATATCTTCTGTTTTAGCAACAATCTCAGGATTAGCATTCGGATAAGACTCCTGGTAAAGCTCAATCAATCCCAGCAAATCCGAGCTATAATCGTTAGCATGGAGAACATTGCCATAAATGAAATTAATTGGATTATTGATTTCGTGAGCAACCCCCGCCACCAACTGCCCCAAAGAAGACATTTTTTCCGTTTGAATTAGTTGAGTCTGCGTCGATCGTAATTCGGACAAAGTAACTTCCAATTGTGTCGCTTTTTCTCTCAATTGCCCCTCCGACAGTCGCAAAGCATCCTCCGCTAACTTGCGATCCGTAATGTCCTGTATAGTCCCAAATAATTTAATCACCTTACTGCCATCAAAAATAGCTTGCGCCTTAACATAAATATATCTGACAGCTCCATCAGGGCGCAAAATTTTCATCTCATACTCGCAAGGATTTCCTAACCGACTAATCTGCTCTACTGCCTCTAACCACAACTGTAGGTCATCGGGATGAATTTGCTTCCTATGTTCTAAAATAGTGGGTTCTGGTAGTTTAGGGTCAAGACCAAAAATTCGGAATACTTCCTCAGACCAAGTTAATTTATCCCCTTCCAAATCAAATTCCCAGTTGCCGAGGTGCGCCAGTTTTTGAGCTTCTTGCAGCTTAGCTTCTTTAGTCTTTAATTCCTGCGTGCGCTCTTCTACTCTCACCTCCAGCGTCCGCGAATAATCCTCCAACTGTTCCTTAGCCTCCGACAAATTAGCAACAAGTACCGCATTTTCTATAGAGATAGCAGCTTGGGAAGAAAGAATTTTTAAAACCTCCAACCTAGTTGGAGAAAACGCTTCAGTAGCTAAATTATTTTCCAGATAAAGGAGGCCTACGAGTTTGCTTTGATTCAGAATAGGAGTACAAAGCGCAGATTTCACTTGCTGCCTTTTAATATAGGGGTCATCTGTAAATAGACCTTCCCTAGCAGCCTGACTTAAAACTACATCAGAGTGCGTTTTTTCAACATAATTAATCATCGTTATTGGCAAAACCTCTGCAGGAGATACTCTAGGGTCTTGTTCAACTGCAACATCCGAAGACTCCACCGATGCCGCTGCTTTAATCCGCAATTTTCCTTTCTTGGGCATCAGGAGAAAACCTTTTTGGGCCCCAGCATTCTCGATCGCCATTTTCATTAACTTTTCTAACAACTTGTCCAACACAATTTCACTAGCTAGTGCTTGAGATGCTTTAACAACAGTTGTCAAATCCAATAAACTGCTGTGACTGCTGCTAGTGCTATAATTAGTGCTAGTAATAGTTCGATCGCCGCTGGGTCTTGCCGCCGATGCAGGGGGTAAAGACATCGGATACTCAGACTCCAAATGTTTTACCTTGGCGGTTGCTCCCCAGTAAATATAGCCGTAGTAAGCATCTATCAGATAACTCTCAGCCACTTTTTTTCGACCGTTAGCTAGATAAAATTCTGCCGCCCGTTCATTTGCTAGCGCTGCTTCGTGGATGTATTCATTCTTCGAGGATCCTGTCACCGCTCGATCGTAATACAGAGCCGCTTTTTCATAGTGTCCCAATACTCGCGCTTTCTCGGCCTCTACTAAGTCATATTTGTGCTGATAATTTCCCGGAGAGTTCAAAGCCCAATGCTTCATTTTTTTCTGAAGCGAAGCAACTTTTTTCAAATGTTTTTTCTGTTCGCTTTTTGAAGCTGTGGGATACAAAGCTAAGAGCGCTAGGGAATAGTAAAAATTGTGGATGGGAACATACATCGTAGACATCGCCCCCTCAGAATAATTTGATGCTGTCACCGCATTTTCAGCAGATATAGCATAATCTTTAAATATATAATTTAGCCACGTTTTATACAAAAACACTACAAATAATACTAAATAATTTTGACCCTCCCTTAATGCTGGCAGCATAGTTTCTTCATTAAACTTTTCGCCCGTCAATAGGCAAGAATTTTTTGTTTTACCTTGCAAATTTAAGACAACTTGCGCCCCAACTTTTGCTTTATAAATCATAGATTCATTCTGATAATTAACCAACATTTGAATATATTGACTCTGCTTAGTCTCCACAGAATCCAGAGGTTCGCCACTCAAAAATATATAATTGCTGTAAAAACTCGCACAATAACAAGCATTACTGATATCTCCCGTTTCTAGTCCGCTCTGAATACCCTCAAGTAAACCGATAAGACTTTCCCTGACCTGCTCAGACCAGTGACGGATAAAACCATTAAAAGTTAGTGAAACTTGAGAGTTGTGCAAGTTGGTGTGGAATCGTTCTAAAAGTGCCAGGGCTAGTTGACCGTATCGGTATCCAGAATTCATATCACCTAATACTGCACAGTGAATCAGCCCGTAACTTCCATACCCGTGACTAGACAGCGGCGCATTCCCGTACTTAAGAGAAAGAATAACCATCTTAAAGGAGATCAGTGGGAACATATCGGGTGCTGTTACAGAAGCAGCCGGACACATATTCGTTAAAATCCGTATAGCCGCAATTTTATGAATGTCAGTCATTGGTGGCAACTCAGCTAAATCCTCAATCCGTTTGTTTCCCACAGCTAATTTTGTCCGTATTAGCCCCATAAAAATATTTAATTTAGTGGGTTTTTGAGGGAGATAGACTCCCAGCATTTTCAAAGCTTTTAGAGCTATATCTAGCGAAGCTTGGGATTGATTTTGATTAAAGTAGAAACTAACTTTTAGCTCATAAACCTTGACTTTTTCGAGCAAATTTGTTGCGCGTAATATAATAACTTCTGATAACTGGAACGCTAGCTCAAAATCGGTATTTATATAGGACGATTCCAGCGCTTCGGTATGGAGTTCCATTATTAAATCGTAGTGACTCTGCCAAGCTTGTTCTGGTAGAAGTTCTAGACCTACATTAAAATATTTGAGTGCTGCTTCATAGGCGGCAGAACTCTTAGCTTTTTTGCCTGCTATGAGATTAAAGTTAGCTAGTTCATATCGCTGTTCATCATTTGTGATAAATTCCACCCCGATATTGAGTTGGTTGACAATATCAAAGATATTTTCTGCTATTTCCGATGCCGTAGGGGCGGTGCCCCCGTGCCCGCCCTGCAATAGCAGGGAGCCGATTTTTAAGTGGGTTTGTTTTTTCTGGGAGTCAGGGATGAGAGAATAGGCGGCTTGCTGTACGCGATCGTGCAAAAACCTGTAATCAATTGAGCGTTGCATAATTGCGGGATGATTTTGATTGTTTTGTGGGATGGGCCTCCCACCCCTCCCGTGTGTTTTCACGATTTCCTCATCAAGCATCGGAATTTTGTAAGCATCGCTCATTGGCAAAATTAAACCAGCTTGAAGTGCATCCCATAAATCAGCCGCCGTTTCAGAACCGGATTTTTCTCTAACAATTGCCAAATTTTCTAAATTAAAACGGTTGCCCATACAAGCCGCTAATTTTAATACTTGCTGCGTCTCCTCCGGCAGTTGTTGAAGATTCCGAGCAACTAATTCAACGACACTGTAATCTGCAATGCCAGCGGCTTCAATTTCCGTGATGTCCCACTGCCATGCACCAACAGGGAAATCAAAAACTAACATTTGTTCTGAGTGAATAGTTGAAAGAAGTTGAGTTATAAAAAATGGATTTCCGCCAGTTTTATTAAAAATTAACTCGCTCAAAAACTTTAACTTTTCAGTTTGATTACCCAAAGTATCGCATACTAGCTCAGTGACGCTGCTCAAATCTAAACATGGGAGGATAATGTGATGCACATCAGCACCAGTCTGTTGAATTTTATCGACAGTTTGAACTAACGGATGAGTCGAATTTACTTCGTTATCTCGATAGGCCCCTATCACTAAAAAATATCGGCTATCCTGGTCAGTAACTAATTCCTGAATCAATTTTAAGGAAGCTAAATCTGCCCACTGCAAATCATCCAGAAATAGAACTAAGGGGTGTTCTGTTTGGGCAAACACCTTCAAGAATTCTTTGAACAATCGATTAAAGCGATTTTGAGATTCTGTCGGCCCCAATTGTGGAACACCAGGCTGCGAACCAATTATTAGTTCGACAGAAGGGACAACATCAATAATAATTTGACCGTTTTGACCTAGCCTCGACAAAAGCTTTTCTTTCCAAATTGCCAACTCGTCTGAGCTTTTTGTTAATAACTGCTGCATCAATGACTCAAAGGCTTGAGTCAGTGCAGCATAAGGAATATCTCGCTTAAATTGGTCAAACTTGCCAGCTATAAAATAACCCCGCTGCCTGACAATTGGTTTGTGAATTTCACTGACAACTGAGGTTTTGCCAATGCCTGAGTAACCGCTTACCAACACCATCTCTGTTTTACCAAAGCTGACTCGCTCGAATGATGCCATCAAATCAGCGACTTCTTGTGTGCGGCCGTAGAGTTTTTGGGGAATCAAAAATTGACCGCATTTGTCAAGTGTCCCTGGAATGAAATTTTCTATTTTGCCAGTAGTTTGTAGCTGAGTTAGACAATTTTCCAGGTCTGCTTTTACTCCAAAGGCACTTTGATATCGGTCTTCCGCATTTTTAGCTAATAGTTTCATGACAAGAGATGAAATTATCTGCGGGACTTCATTGTTTAGTTGATGGGGAGGAACTGGCGTCACCGCAATGTGGCTGTGAATTAATTCTAGCGGGTCGGTTGAATTAAAAGGCAACTCTCCGGTCAGCATTTCATAAAAGGTGATGCCTAGAGAGTACAAGTCAGTTCGGTAGTCGAGGTCTCGGTTCATCCGACCAGTTTGCTCTGGGGATATATAGGCTAGAGTGCCTTCTAGCACGCTGGTATTGCTATTTTGGTGGACTTCTCTAGATAGGCGCGTTGCCATGCTAAAGTCGGTGATTTTTACTTGTTGAAAATCTGGGGTAATGATAATATTTGATGGTTTTATATCTTTATGAATAATCTGGTTTTGATGCACTTCTCCGAGAGTTTGAGCCACTTGAATAGCCAGCGGCAAAAACTTCTGAATTTTAATATTTTTACCCGCGAGATGGTGTCGGAGAGATTGACCGCCGCAATCTTCTAAGATCAGGGCGAAACTGTTTTTATATTTTTCTAAGCTATGGGGTTTGACAATCCCTTCGAGTTGGAGATTCGAGCTAATTTTGTATTCATGTCTCAAACGGGTAATTTCTTCTATTGTGGGGTACTCAGTATTGAGTGTTTTAATAATAACTGACGCTCGATCAGATTCCCTGACTGCGCGATAAATGATGGACTTCACACCAAGTTGAACAACTTCTGTGATTTTGTAACCGGGAAGTGCATTCATGGTTTTTATTCTGTGACGAAGTTTTGGGTTAACATTGCGCTTGATATCGATCGGAGCGCGGGCGGATCGTACTTAAGTATTTTTTGTAAATGGGGTAATTGGGGATACTTTAAAATATCAGTAATTACTCAGGGATTTTTTAGATAGCGTGATGCCTAAACTTTGAAAGTGCCCGGACGGACAGCCGAACATCTGGTTTGAACTCCGACTTAATCATGTACGGTCTGACACCTCACCGAATTGATTGCAATATTGTAACAAATTCTGTGATGCCGATCGCACACATGACAGACTGATCCCTATAACTTCAAGGTTTAGCTCTAGCTTTGAGCCTTGTCACCAAGAAAAAATGGGACGCCCGGGGCTGGAAAACATTGGTTTAGGCGATCGACAATACAATCTAATATGACCTGCATCATAAACAAGCATGATTCAGATCATAGATTGAGAATGATCAACTTGCTACCATGTTGCCATCATCAGGTGCATCCCCATGGAAGAAGTCCTAGCATTGATTGAAAAGAAGAAGCACGAATTTGCTAAATCTGGGCTATTTGAGTTTATGCGAGACAAAAGTATAAACCCAAGACAACGCCTAGCTTTCGCTCCCTGCATTGCTCCTTTCGTGATGAGTTTTGGTGAATTTAACAAGTATGTGTTCCGAGAAGAACCAACCAACGATCCTCTTCAGGTAATAGTTAACAATCATACTTATGAAGACGATCATCACTGGTTGTGGTTTTTGGAAGATTTGGAAACACTGGGTATTAACAAAGCGGTTAAGTTCAGTGATGCTTTAAATTTTCTCTGGAATGAAGAAGCTAAAGCTTCGCGGTGGGTATCACATCAAATTTTTCGCTCCGCTTTTGGGGCCAGTCCGATCGCTAAGTTAGCAATCCTGGAAGTGATAGAAGCAACTGGTAATGTGTTCTTGTCAACGGCAGCACCAATTGCCGAAGAACTGCGAACAATTACTCAAAAGGAGCTTCTTTATTTTGGCTGCTTTCATTTGGAGGTGGAAAACAACCACAGTAAGGATTTACCTCAGCAGAGGCGATTCAGCGAAACAATACAACTGACTATTGAAAGCCGTCAAGAGGCTTTTGAGATAGTTGAGAACTTGTTTGAAGTTTTCACAGAACTGACGGCTGAGCTTCTGGTTTATGCAAAAACGCATAGCTTTGAGCAACCTTTTGCCAAACCTCGCGAGATTTTGCAACCTTTAAAAGCTGCATAGCTTACCCGATGTAAAATTTTCAACTCTTAGAACCAGACAAAATTTATTACTTACAAGGAGACTCATAATGTCAGAAGTTAACAGCAATTCTTCAACTGCGCTCGATGAACTCGCACCGACTCTTATCCATACTTGGACTGAGAAATTGGACATCGCTCATACTTGGACTGAGAATTTGGATATTGCTCATACTTGGACTGAGAATTTGGATATTGCTCATACTTGGACTGAGAATTTGGATATTTCCCACACTTCTCATATCCCGGAAGAGGAAAAACTAGCCGTCGGATAAAACCTGTTGCAAACAAATTTCAGCCTCGCTCATTCCGACGAGGCTGAACAGTCATACCTTTGTCTCGTCAATTCCCAAAATTAGCATCTACTATCTCTATTGGATATGAGCCATTACGACGTTGTAATTGTGGGCGGCGGTCCCGCTGGGAGCACTGCTGGCACTCTGATAAAGAAATATAATCCCAATCTGAGCGTGCTAATCGTAGAGAAAGAAAAATTCCCTCGCGATCACGTTGGGGAAAGTCAATTGCCTCAAATTAGTGATGTGCTTCAAGAAATGGGATGTTGGGACAAAGTAGAAGCAGCAGACTTCCCAATTAAAATCGGTGCTACCTATCGCTGGGGAACAGATCCGCATCCTTGGGATTTTAATTTTATCAAGCCTGAACAGTTTAAAGATGAGCAGCGTCCTGCTAAATTTGAGGGACAGAGACGGCAAACTGCTTTCCAAGTCGATCGAGCAAAATATGACGAAATTTTGCTGCGTCACGCGGAAGAAATGGGATGCTTAGTAAGAGAAGAAACACCCGTTGTTAAAGTAGATACAGAGGGCGAGCGCATTACCGCCCTGCAACTGCGGCAAGAACAAATAACAGCCCGCTACTACATCGATGCCTCCGGCCACATCGGCGTACTGCGGCGAGTGTTAGGCATTGAAACACACTGCCCGACGCGGTTGCAAAATATCGCTATCTGGGACTACTGGACAAACGCTGAATGGGCCGATGAAATTGGCGTTGGTGGCACCCGCGTACAGGTGATGAGTTTGAGTCACGGGTGGATTTGGTTTATTCCCTTGGGCGCAACTCGCACCAGTATCGGCTTTATTTGCCCTGCGGAACATTACAAGCAAATGAAACAGCGGCCAGAGGAGATATATTCCGAAGCCCTCAACAGCGAAGCCCGCATCAGCAAGTTAATCGCTAATGCTACCAGTACGGGAAAGATTGAAACTACAAAAGATTGGTCATTTTTGGCTGATAAAACAGTTGGAGAAAATTGGTTTTTGGTGGGTGAAGCTGCGGGTTTTGCTGACCCGATTTTAGCGGCGGGCATGACTTTAGCTCATACCGGCGCTCGTGAATTGGCTTACACGATTTTGGCATTAGAGCAGCAGAAACACGACAGCAACTGGCTTAAATCTCAATATGACCACAATCAGCGAAGCAGAGTTAAACAGCACATTCGGTTCGCCGATTACTGGTACGCTGCTAACGGTCAATTCACTGATTTACAAGAACATTCAAGGGAAATTGCGCGGGATTCGGGGTTGAATTTAAGCCCGGAAAAAGCTTTTCAGTGGTTGGCTCAAGGGGGATTTACTAATGATATTTTGGGTCAAGCTGTGATTGCTGGAGTTGAGTTGAGTTCAATTAAGCAGGTGATGCAGCGCTTCTCGCAGCAGGAGGCTCCTTGGCTACTTTCGGCGTACAATGTGTTTCAGTTAGACCTAGTGGAGGCTGATGTTGAGTTTGTAGCTGTTTATAATGCTGGTGAAATTAACCGGATCAAGTGTTATGTTAAGAACGGTCAGCGGTTGCCTGTTACAGGTTTCTATGGTTTGCTGATTGAAATTTTGAGCCGCACTCAGTACATTGAACAAATTTATCGGCAGTTGGTGCTGGTGTTTAGGGAGCGTTTTTCTGTGCAACACGCTCGACTAGCTCTTCATCAAGCCCTTGGTTGTTTGGAGGTGATGGTGAGTTCTGGTATTGTCAAGGCGATATTAAACCCGGAGTTGTCTAAGTTGAATATTTCCATACCTATGGAAGGTGAGTTAATTCACACTCACAGCGATGTGAATTAAGGCGCTACCAGAAAGCTTGACCCCAAACCATCTCAAATCTTAAAAAACAAAAAGTCTGAAGCGGGAAAATTCCAACTTCAGACTTTTACTAACTCCCCGGGTAGGATTTGAACCTACGACCAATCGGTTACACTTATCCCAACGTTTCCGAAGGGGGTGGACTATTTCATCATCCCTACAAATCATGTTTGTGATCTGTCGTCGGATGTCGGGCGCTATGAGATTTATTGGTTAGGCTCCTCATCTCTAGTCTCTGCACCTTTCCGGCTACTTGCGATCGCAACCGCTGCCTTTCGCCAGACTTGGCTCAAGATTGCCGCCACCCGAAGTGCTGCGGTTTCCTTGAATTCACCCGATTTTTCAGTATCCGTTACCGGATAGAGCTGCTATGTCACTAGGGCTTTTGGTTGATGCCAAAGGCTTGCATTCATTACAGCCGACCGCTCTGCCACTGAGCTACCGAGGATTGGGGGTTTTTGTTACCCACATTTACTAACAATAGCTGAACTTACTCGATTTGGCAAGGCCTTTGAGAAACTTTTTTTTTATCAGACAGCGAGCGGGTTTCAGCAGCTAATGCAGCCCCATTCTCAACTTGGCGAGGCGCTGCTGGGATTCTGGATCGAGGGAACTGGCGAGAAAGCGACTGGAATTTTGTTTGCGGGATTTGTGCCGGCGCTCGCTGCGGCGGGCAGTGGATTCTACGTCAGCCGCTAATTGTTCGGCGGACATCCATTCGGCACCGTAGCCGACTACGGTCAATTGCTGCGCTCGGTCTGAGGTGGCGACAATCATGCGACCTTTACCTTTGACCGATCGCAACTCGTAGCGCAAACTAGCACAAGATTTTTCAATATAAGTATCTGCTGTCTGACCGAAGTCAGTGTAGTGCACCGATAAATTTTTAGTAATAATTTCTTTAACGCTGGGAGTATCTCGATAGTGGGCGTCAAACACCAGCCTGGCCTCAAAATCTTGAACGGCGCTGTAGTTAACTAAAACCTCAATCAACTCGCGGCGAGCTGTTTCGAGTTCGTCGCGATCGCGCTTCTCTCGGAGTCGAGGCCAAAGTCCAATTATGTTATAGCCGTCTACAAGTAAAACTGCTTGTGATACATAGAGTGACATGGTTCAAGGCTGAAGAGCTCCAGCACGTATAGGACATTATTTGCATTGTTCATCAAAGCTTTTGTTCAATAATATTACCTATTGATGTGTAATGGCTAGGTTACATCGCAATAATTAAACCCCCCAGAGCCAGCTTTACCTGAGTTTTGGGGGGTTTGATTAACCTATAAATTTTCCGGCTTATTCGGCAGATTCCAGCGATACGGGCGATGGCTTACGCCCCGCTTCGCTACGTACAACTGTCGGCAGGGATATTTTCTCAACAGCAGGAGTACAACCGAGCCACTGCACCGACAACTCGGCAAACTGCTGCGGGGGGCCGCTCACGCAAAAACGAGTCGGTAGCGCAGTACCAGGATTCCGCAGCCCCAAAAGCTCCAATTCTCTGGCAGCAGCAGCCACCACCCGTACCGCAGGATCTATCAATGTCACCCCAGCAGGCAAAAGCGAGCGAAGCACAGGAGCCAACAGCGGATAATGAGTGCAGCCGTAAATCAGCGTATCGATGCGCTGCTGAATCAAAGGAGCCAAATATTCCCGAGCCACCTCACAAGTATAAGGGTCGTGAATCCGGTTTTGCTCCACCAGCGGCACAAAAGCCGGACAGCTAACCTGCCAAACTAGGCAAGAATCGTCCATCTCCAAAATCGCATTTCGATAAGCATTGCTAGCAGCCGTAGCAGGAGTTGCGATGACCCCGATCCGCTTGCCTTGCTGCACCGCAGCCTGCGCCCCCGGCAGAATTACTCCCAGCACCGGGATATCAAATTCAGCCTGCACCATCTCCATCGCCAAAGCAGAACTGGTGTTGCAGGCCATAATGACCATTTTCACATCCTGTTCCACCAACCAGGCCATAATTTCGCGGACAAACTCCACAATTTCCGACGGCGTGCGAGTGCCGTAAGGCAGCCTCGCCGTATCTCCAAAATAAAGTATCGATTCGTTGGGCAATTGTCGGTACAACTGGGTCAAAACAGTCAAACCGCCCACGCCGCTGTCAAAAATACCGATTCTTTGTTGTCCAGAGTCTGTTGTCATTTGTTAATAGTTAGTTATCTGTTGGCAGTTGGCAGTTGGCAGTTGGCAGTTGGCAGTTGGCAGTTGGCAGTTGGCAGTTGTCATTTGTTAATCGTTTGCAGTGGCTAATAACAGATAACCAATAACATTAATCAACAGTCAACAGTCAACAGTCAACAGTCAACTGCCCACTGCCCATTATCTTTGTTGAAGATAAAGCAAAATGCCGCGAGCGATCGAAGCCGCCATTTGACTGCGGTAAGCTGGGTCAGAAAGCCTAGCAGCATCTTCAGCACCCGTAACAAAACCCACCTCCAGCAAAACAGAAGGCATAGAAGTCTTCCTCAAAACATAAAATCTCGCCTGCCGCACTCGGCGGTCACTCGCCCCCGTCCCCTCCAAAATACTGGCGTGAATCACCCTGGCCAAATCTTGGCCGTTATTGAAATAATAAGTCTCAATGCCATTGATATCCGGCCGACTCATATTAATCGCATTAGCGTGAATGCTGACAAACACACTAGCATTCACCCGTTCCGCCAAAGAAACTCGGGGATCCAGGTCGATTTCCCTGTCGTCAGTCCGAGTCATCACCGCCTGCACCCCT
Source organism: Microcoleus sp. B7-D4 (assembly GCF_036705125.1). Classification (NCBI taxonomy): domain Bacteria; kingdom Bacillati; phylum Cyanobacteriota; class Cyanophyceae; order Oscillatoriales; family Microcoleaceae; genus Microcoleus; species Microcoleus sp. B7-D4. The sequence continues at coordinate 55,116 of NZ_JAUBTT010000030.1, read as the reverse complement.
TGCTGTTCCAGCAGCCTCGCCACCTGAAGCGAGATATCCAAAACAATCTCCTTTTCCTGAATGCCCTGAATCCCGACTGCCCCCGGATCGCGGCCACCGTGACCAGCATCGATCACTACTACGGCGCGGCGGTTAGAAGCTTGGGGCAACTCATCGGTTCCGAAAGTCCTTCTCGGCAAAGGCTGCAAATTGGGAGTGCGAGTCAAAGGCTGCGCGCTAGCATTCGATCGCAACTGCAAAGACAGCAACTGCGGGTTCGGCCTCGTCACCCTGCCGACCTCTACCCCCGATCGCGGCTGCACCCAAACCACCACAGTCTCCGCATCTTCTTGGCTGGCACTAAACGATACAGGACTGTTGGCATCGAGCTGAGGAATTTCGCCCGTCAGGACACTAGAGGCGATCCTGATCCAGTAAGCTCTCGACCCCTGATCCCACCCGCTGGTATAGGAGACTTGGCGGTCAGTTCTCACCACCAGTTGCGTGCCGTTACTGGCTAAATCAATTGACTGAACTCTCGCTAAATTTCCTTGAGCTTGTCTCGCCGGAGGAGCTACAGTCAGGCTGCGGGGAACCGAGGGCTGTCTTACACTTCCAGGCAATAGCACAACCCCGCCCAAATTGCTCACAGACGCCCGCCACTGAGTATTAGGACTCTTCATCCGCAAAGTCACGCGGGTAACGGGCGGGTCTGTTGGCAGTTGCCGGACTTCAATCTTGTCAACCCCGTGCTGGCCGTTCGTTTGAGGCTGTTGGCTGCTTAGACCCGGCGCTAAACTCGCTCCTTCAATATCGAGGGTGGCGATGTCCCCAGCGCGACTTTGTTCAAAATTAATTTGGGGGCGACCGCCCGCAGTGCGGACTAAAAAACCGTCCGCCGTCACCTGAACGTTCTGAACTACAGTCGCCTCGCCAGACTGGGCTTGGGATGCTGAAGGTTCAACCGATAACCTTTCTCCCCCTGGCTCTGAAATCGGATTTTGAGTTTCTCCCCGCACCGGCGTTGGCAAATCCACTGTCCACTCGCTCGGAGAAATTCCCCGGAATTTTACTTGCTGAGGGTCTATAGTAAACCCGTCTCTGATCTCGACCACAATTCTGGTCGTATCGTTGTCAAACTGCCCTACCCGCACCGATTCGATCGCCCCTGAGAGCGGTTTGCTGACCGAGGGACGGCCCAGACTCGTCCCCGGCAAGTCGATTACCAACCGCGTCGGGTTGAAAATCAGTTGAGCCTTGGGTTGTACTCCCCCGTCTGTTGTAATGTAAAGCCGGTTCTCTGAAGCATCAAACCGCCAAGATTGCAGTCTAGCTGCTTCGGCGGCTCCGGCGAGCAAAAATACACTTAAGAAACTCGGTAGTAGCCAGTGGAATTTCACGACAGTTTTTTCCTCGTTTGCGTTACTGCCAAAAGCTGGAAGGGCGCTGCTTGCCCTCAGAGGCTTTCAGCAGTTAGCCGCCAGCAGACCGGGGGCACGGGGGCCGTCAGTTGTTGGCTAAATTGACTTTTTTATGCGTTAACAGGCTCCAAAATGCCAGATCCCGGCATTTTTGAACTTTCCCGTATACTTGGGGGCGATCGGTTATAAGCAGACTGAAAGATTGTTGGCACAAGGGAAGGTATTTATTTTTAGGAGCAAGAAACAAGGTGTTTCTTGAAGTTAGAAGGTACAAGTTAGAAGGTAGAATTTTACCGATCTTCCAGGGAGGGGTTTCATAGCTCTTTAATGTTGGCGAAGCTCGTTACGGTCAGGGTTATAATCCGCTTTACACTTGCGTTTTGTTCTAACTTTTCCTAAACTACCTCAATAACTTAACAACTTACCTCCGGAACAATCCGGATTTCCCAGATTTAGGTAACTTTTCAATGCCGCCAAATGTTAGTCCCAGACAAACTGGCATATTCTTTGGGAAAAGCTTTTTTGCTACTTTTTTGCTAACAGATTGACAGTTGAATACAACTACATATCGCCCCTGCTCTCTTTTTTTCTGGATTTTTTAGTCAGGGATTTTCGGTGCTGCTTGAAACTTAGTAGGGCGATCGCGATCGCGCCCGCCAATTTAACACTATGATAGCTAGTCCATGTTTTCAGCAGTAACGGGAGAGTTTTGTGTGTTACTTGGGCCGGCAATGCTTTGTACTTTAGACTCTTTTTGAGTGTTCGATAGACACCCAGAGCATTGGTTAGTTGACCTGAGAAAAAGTTTTGACCGTAGATATAGTAGTTATCGCAGTTGTAAAGTTTGTTGGACAGCAAAGACAATCGATCGGCTTCTGGGTAAAACCTGTGATTTGGTTTAATGACTTGCCTTTCGACTAACTGCATAACTTGGATCTGTACTACCAGTTAGAGAAGATACACTATCTTGGTGATTGTGTCAATCTCTGAGCTTCTCAAAGAAGCAACCATCAATAACAGTAGATACATGACATCACAGAAAGACGCAGACTTACTTTGCTCCATGAGTCGTCCACCTAAAATGCGACAAGGGGGCGGACGCTATAACCGAGGCGGATATATCGAGCTCCGCGAGTACCGCCAACGGATTAGCGTCTGGGAAATTGTCGCCAATAAATAAGTTGCCCGACAGGGCATCCTTGTTTTTAGGACTAATATTCATAGCCATCAGCCTTATGAATAGTTGTCAGATGTTTTGGATGCACGTCAAAACATTTGTCTCTTGCGGTTAGCTTAAAACTTGGTCTAAACCGAATTGCAATTCTGCCTGTGTAGCTTCCTGCATATTTTCCAGTGAGGACGTTAGCTTTCACCAAGTCCCCAGTTTGAAAACCCATGAAGAACTTTTGGGCCGGTGCATGACGAATGGGGAACCCAAATCTGTCGGTTCCGCAGCGCTGTCTTCTTCCGTGTCCCTTAGCCTTAATTAGCAAAGGTTTCACGCTATTTAGCAGTAGTCTTTCGGGAGTTGATTCCCCGACACAAGCTGCATCAGTCCAATGCTGTTTTTCTATTCCCCTGGTTTGGCGGTTGAATTTTGTTCGTCCCCCTGAACCCAATTCCACGGGCAGTCCGGTTAACTGTAGTCTTCTGTATAGCTCCCAACGAGTAGCATTGACGGCTGCTGCATCCAGTAGAGGTGTCTTGGCTTGGGCTAGTATCCGCTGAAGGATTTCAGGTTTTTTCTTGAGAAATTCTTCAACGGGTTTACTTCCCTTGGCTTGGTTGCAGGAATGGCAACTAAGACACAGATTGCTGACCCGATTACTTCCTCCCTTAGACTTGGCGAGAATATGCTCAACCTCGAAAGGAACATTTGTCGCACCGCAATAAGCGCACTTCCTATTCCATTTTTGCAGTAAATATTCCTTAATTTCAAAACCGAATAATTCGCCCCTTTGATATTCGATTCCAGAAATTTCAGGATTCTGGAACTGTTGTAAATCGAAACGCACCAATTCTTGAGAAATGGCGGTAACGGGACAGACCTTTCTGATTCGCCTAACCCAGGTTTCAATATTGGCAACACGGCTATCAAGAGATGGTGGCAACCATCCTGTTTTACGGGTTCTGTTTAAAAAACGGGGTTGGCGGTAACGGGTCTTTCTGTTGCGACGCCCTCTTCTGAGCGTTCTGCGAGATTCGAGAGTATCTTTAATTTGTTGCCCTCGGTGAGCAATTTCTAATGCGTTCGTGACGCGACCTGTTTGCTCTTGAACCACGGCAATACCCGTAGTTTTACTACCTGGGTCAATTTTGATTCGGTGACAGTGAGTTACCGAATCTTCGAGAATCCTATCCTGTAAAACAATGGTAAACGGATAGCGTTTAAAAACCTTAGCCCTCCCTTTTTTCAATAGTTCTCTTGCCCGTGCCCGGTGGCATGGGTCAAGAGGTTTCAAGTTTTTATCTAGGACAAATGTACGCATTACTGCATCACTCAATTTCTTGGTTAAGTTTGCCTCGACGATGTTAAGACTCGGTACTATCTGAGCAACACTGGCTTTCCCTTAATCACCTGTTTAATTGCTCGGTTGTAGAGCTTGAAACTGGCACGCATTTCAAGGTACGAAGTTTAACGCTTGGTCTTAACGCCTGCTAGTCAAGAACTAGCCGTCTGGTCAACAGGCTTTTTCAAGCCCACACCAGACCCTTCGGGTTGGTGTGCGGTAGTTGACGTCTAATCAACAGTGCTGCAATTCGCTCTCGCCCATAGGTGCAAAATTCCGGCTCATCCAGTTCAAAATGGCTTGATTTACTTGTTCCGGGCATTCATCCTGGGGACAGTGGCCCGCATTGTCTAATTCAACTAGCTCTAAATAATTGGGGTTGCATTCGACAAATTGGTGGGGTCGGGCGAACCGAGGGGGAATCATCCGGTCTTGTTTGCCCCAAATTAATAGCATCGGGATTCTTAAATTTCGCAGCACAGTCTTGACACTGGGGCAAAATTGTGTACTCCCTACAGCTTTAAATAAAGCGCAGAAGGCGCGGGCTGCTCCCCGATCGCCCGCAGGCCCTGCTAGAATTTCCACTAATTCGTCGGTAACAGCTTCGGGGTTGGAGTAGGCAAAAGAAACCCAGCGACGGACAAAGGAAGGCTTGCGGGCAAAATAAAACAAAGGCCTGAGTACGATCGGAGAAACAAACAAACTTTCAACCGCTTCGATCGCCGGAAGCAGCCATCCTGGCACCGCCTCGGCTCGCACAGAGGGGTCTGGGAGGCTAATCATCACCGTGCCGGCCACCATGTCCGGGTGAGCTGCGGCTACGGCCAGACAAATTAGCGAGCCGATCGAGTTTCCTGCCAATATTACTGGCTCTCTGATAAAAGTTAGCCAAAAATCATAAACTTGATCGACCCACAGAGACACAGAGTAGTCGATCGGAGCTTTTTGGGAAGCGCCAAACCCCAACAAATCCAAGGCGTAAACCGTTTGGTTTTCGGCGAGTTGGGCGAGATTTTGTCGCCAGTGACCGATCGAAGCTCCAAACCCGTGCAGTAAAATAATCGGCGTTCCCGATGCGCGCGGGGCCCTGGGTTCGGCCGCAGAATCTTGAGATTCGATCGCGCCTTGATTTCGTCCCCCATCGGGCCGCAAATAAGTGTAGCGAGTTTGCCAACCCCGCCACATCCAGTCTCGTTGAGTTCCCACCCGTTGGTGCCACAGCAGAGAATTTGTCAATTTTGCCTCAGATCGCAACATAAATTTACACTTCTTATACCTATTCTACAAGGCACATCAGGCGACTTGGGTGACTTGCCAGACGGGGCGAGATGGGCTAGGAAAAGCGGTTTTACCTCATCCTTAAGCTTTTACCCTGAATTTTTGACGGTTTTGTCATCGATCGGGCAAGGGGGCGGGCGATCGTGTGTGAAGTTAAAATAAAACTAGGCAGAAACTCAGCCAGAGTGAGTAGAATAGCAAGTATTGTAAGAATTCATTTACGATCAGTCCAAATATTCCCCAAGGCTTTAGCGGAGGGGACATAGGGCGCGGTAGTACGTCCGGTAAGGGTAACACCTTATAAAACAGTTCGATCGTCAATCGTGAAAAATTGACCGCTCAAACCTGTAACTATCAAGAAGCTTCGCTATTAAACTACTGCTTGTAAAACCATTCATGCCTGTGATTGAAAGAAGACAAAATCGCAACCTACCTCAGATTAACGAAAATATTCGATACCCCAAAATCCGGGTAATCGATACCGACGGCGCGCAACTAGGGATATTGACGCCTGCAGAAGCGCTGCGCCTCGCAGAAGAAAAAGAACTCGATCTCGTACTTGTCAGCGACAAAGCTGACCCGCCCGTATGCCGGGTAATGGACTATGGGAAGTACAAATTCGAGCAGGAAAAGAAAGCGCGAGAAGCAAAGCGGAAGCAGCACACTGCCGATGTTAAAGAAGTGAAGATGCGCTACAAAATTGAAGAACACGACTACCAAGTGCGCCTCAAACTAGCAGACCGCTTTATCAAATCTGGGGACAAAGTAAAAGCCACGATCATGTTCAGAGGTCGGGAAATCCAACACAGCAACCTAGCAGAGGACTTGCTTAAGCGCATGGCCACAGATTTGCAGGAAATCGCAGAAGTGCAGCAAGCCCCCAAAAAAGAAGGACGCAGTATGATGATGCTGCTGTCGCCAAAGAAAGTATAAATAGATAGTCATTAGTAGCAGTCATCAGTCATAAACTGGTGACTGATAGCTGATGACTTCCGAAGTTAGTCAGGAATAAGCTACCACACAGGGAAATCAACGCTGCATGGAAAATTTTCAAATCAGCGGTTCGGCGGGAGTAAGACAAGGAGTGCTGCGATCGCTTAACCTGCGATCGGAAGAAGTAGAGCGAACCGCACTGATGTTCCTCGTCTACACTCTAACCTCCGTCGGGCTGATCTGGCTGGAACTCAGCACAGTAGGTCTGTTTTTAGACGAGTACGGTGCCGACAAAATGCCTTTTATCTACATAGCCAGCGCCTTTATCGGTTCGGGCTTGGGATTTGTCTACTCGTGGCTGCAAAAAATCCTGCCGCTGAGGCGCACCGTCGTAGTGGTTCTGGGCATGATGTCGGTACCGCTATTTTTGTTTCGATTCGGAATAGGCTACGAAAATACTAAGATAGCTGGCATCAGCATCGCTTTTATTACTATTTTTTTGATGTGGCTGTGGGTGGAAGCTTGCTATGTCCTCAATGACCTTAATACTTCTATCACTTCCAACCAACTGTTTAATATTAGAGAAATCAAGCGCACCTATCCGCTAGTCAGTAGCGGCTATCTAGTAGCTGGAGTAGTCAGCGGATTTTCTCTGCCTGTTTTGCTGTACGTAGTCGGACTCAAAAACGTTACCCTGATATCGGGGTTGATGGTGGCCACAGGCTCGGTGTTGCTCTACTACCTCACGGAAAAATATAGCCAAGCATTCCCGGAAACGGCTCACTGGACGGATGACGACGAAGACGACGACCAAGAAGAATTTACCGCCCGCAAAGTTACAGGCCCGCTCCAAAAATACGCCGTACCTCTAGTCAGTTTCTTCATCCTCGCAGAAGTCGTCTACGTGCTGGTAGATTTCCAATTCTACAGCCAGCTAGAATACCAAAACCCGGGGGACGGAGCTAGCTGGATCGCTAGCTTCCTGGGCATTTATGAAGGCATACAAGGCCTGTTTCAAGTGGCGACTCAGTGGTTCGCTTCGAGCCGGTTGGTGGAAAGAATCGGTGTATTCGTGACGGCGATGATTTTGCCGGCGGGCATCGCTATACTCGGAGTGCTGACCATAGGAGCATCCCTAGGCCAGCTAGTATCTGTGTTCATCGGGCTAATATTGCTGAGATTTTTAGACGAACTGCTGCACTACACGCTGTTGGAAACTGTTAGCCCGGTTTTATTTCAACCGATTCCCGACAATATTCGATCGGGCATTCAAACCCTGGTCAACGGTGTAGGCGAACCTTTGTCCACCGGAGTTACAGGAGTCGGCATCCTGATTATGCTGTGGGTGACAGGCACGATACTCCCCCAGCAAGATATAGATGTATTTCACGACCAGCAAAGCTTGATATTTATTGGCGCGATCGTAATATTGGCCCTAGTGTGGGTGTTTGTGGTCTGGCTGATCCGCTCTCAATACGTGGGTTTGTTGGTCAAAAGTGCAGAACGGGGGCGCTTGGGCGTCACAGACGTTGACCTCAAAGCTCTCAAGCGCGCAGTGGTGGAAACTCTACAAAAGCCAGGGGGCGAAGATGAAAAGCGCTCTTGCATAGAACTCCTGACGCAAATAGACCCCAAAAATGTCGGAGAAGTTCTGGCTCCCATCCTCGATTCGCTGTCCCCAGGTTTGCAGCGCCAGAGCTTGGAAACGATGCTGCAACACCCGAACCCCGCATATTTAGAAGCTGTCCGCGCACTTTCGCAGCAATCCTTGCCGCCGGAGGTGCTGGCTTTGGCTTTGCGCTACATCTGGCTGACGGAAGCTGAACCGAATATTGAGAGCTTGCGGCCTTACTTGCAGCCGACGGTCGATCCGGTGGTGCGGGGTACGGCGGCTGCTTTAATTATGAGAAGGGGCGATCGCCTGCAAAAGGCAGAGGCTACTAACACGCTGCGCCAAATGCTGACGCACAAACAAGAGCGGGAACGTGTTATGGGGACGCGGGCTCTGGGAGAGGCTGATTATTTGCAAGGACTGCGGCTGTACATCCCCAATCTGTTGCAAGATGAATCTCTGCGAGTGCGCTGTGCTCTGTTAGACGTGATTTCGTCTACTCATTCGGAAGAATATTATCCTTCGCTGCTGCGCGGACTCGGTTACAAATCGACTAGGGAAGCGGCTTTGCAGGCTATAGTCAAACTTCACAACGATGCCATTCCTTTGCTCGTGTATTTGGCTGAGGATATCCACAAGTCGGATTTGGTCAGGTTGCAAGCTTGGACGGCTCTGGGTCAAATTGGGACAAATGAGGCGATCGACATTTTGGTGAGCAATTTGATGACGACTTGGGGCACGACCAGGCGCAACATCCTTCGCATCCTGTTGAAAATGCCTTCGGAAGCGGGGATAGAAGGGGTTCTAGACCGCATCGGCCGTAGCGGCTTGGAAACTCTTATCGAACAGGAGTTAATGTTTATCGGTCAAATTTATGCAGGTCTGGTAGATTTGTCTGGGGTAACAAGCTACGGCAATTTGTCGGGGGGTGCTAACAGCACTGGGGCACATGGGGGCGATACGGCTCAATTGTTGCAGCGTGCTCTGGCGGGGTTGGAAGCGGACGCTAAGGATCGGTGTTTTTTGCTGATGAAGTTTCTTTATCCGCTGGACACAGTACAAGCGGCTGCTTTCAACATCGCTTCTGGCCAACCTTCTTTGCTTGCTAGGGGATTGGAAATTCTCGACAATACTGTGGATATAGCTAGGAAGCGATCGCTCATCAATTTGTTAGATCAACACTCGGAAAGAGAAAAATTGAGCAACCTCTCGGAATTGATGGTTTACAAACCTCTAGCCCCTAGCGATCGTTTGCGCCGCTTGCTAGAATTGCGCCACTTCCTTTCGGATTGGGCCTTGGCCTGCTGCTTTCACTTGGCGAGAGAAGCGCGCTGGAGTCTGACGGCTCAACAAACTCTTGTCTGTCTGCAGCACCCGACGGGTTTTGTCCGCGAAGCAGTGTTAGCCTATTTGAAAATAGCCTCGCCCCGGGCTTTGGTCGAATTGTTGCCCAGGCTGCAAAATGACCCCGATAATTTGGTATCCGCTCAAGTTGAAGAGATGATGGCAGAGTTGGGTGCTGGGGGAAAAAGGTAAAGAAGGAAGAAGGAAGTTCGGCAACGGATTCTGTAACGGATGTAACGGATGTAACGGATGTCGGGAAGAGGGAAGAGGGAAGAGGGAACAAAAAGAAACTATGCCCAATGCCCAATGCCCAATGCCCAATGCCCAATGCCCAATGCCCAATGCCCAATGCCTCTTCCTTTGTTTAAGTTTAAATTAATCATTGCATCTCATTATGTTAACCAGCGTCGAACGCCTATTGTTTGTGAGGGAGGTTCCGATTTTTAAGGAACTGCGGGATGATTTTCTCGTGCGTCTAGCATCGGTAATGGATGAACTTTCGTTTCCTTCTAAGCACAGGATTTTTACGGAAGGACAAGAAGGTCGATCTCTCTATATTTTGGTATCGGGAACGGTGCGCGTGCATATAGGCGATCGGGATTTGGCACAGTTGAAAGCGGGGGCTTGTTTCGGGGAAATGTCGCTGTTTGATGCAGAACCTCGATCGGCTTCTATTTCTACTCTCGAACAATCCGAGTGTTTGATGCTGACTCAAATGCAGCTATATGATGCGATTGATGAAACGCCGGGAATTGCGGTGAATATTATTCGCTTGCTGTCGCGCCGGATTCGGGAGTTGAATCAAAAGTTGAATGCTAAAGAGGCAATTATGCCTCCTACAGAGACTGTGAGAGTTCCTGAGATGCGATGAAATTGGGGAATTGGGAATTAATTGTGTTTTTAGTCGATCGGTAATTCTGCACAATTTATCTTCTGTAAGGTGCCAATAGCGCACAATTTTTCTGGCTAGTGTCCGCTATTGGCACCTTATACTAGATTCACAAAAAAATGTAACTATAGACAACCCCCAAACCAGAATATTCATCAGTCATAGCCAATCTAAAATCTAAAATCTAAAATCTAAAATCTAAAATTTAAAATCTAAAATGGCATGACTATCGCCAATAAGGCCGGCCCTTCCAAAAAACTCCCACCGTAACTCCGATTAGTGCAGCTTCCGATAAACTTGCTAATAAAGGAGGGATGGGTAGGAATGACTTTAACACCAAACCCAAGAGTACGCAGAAAACTAAAACCCACAAACTAATTCGGTTGAGCAAAAATTGTTGTTGCCAATACTCTAAAAAGTACACTGCTAAAGCTCCCATTCCCAGTGCAGCAGCGAAAGGTATCAATGTCCCCAGGGAGGAACCGTAAAGAAGCGTCACGACGTTGCGGATTGGTCGGGATTGCGTGAAACCCCAGGCTAAAAATAACTCCAATCCAATCACGATTGAATTGACGAGGGCGGCAATTTGCAGCATTTCTCGCCAAGGTAAAAGTTTTAAGCGCCGCAGAAAATTACTCACGATCGGCAGATTAGGTAGGTTGCTTTGATTTTATAACACTTTTGCCATGACGATCGACCTTTGATGACAATTTGTGAAGTAAAATAAAGATATAGAGCTGTCTCTTGACAAATTCACCCAGAGTAGCTGCCTATTAGTTGTTGGAACCGTGAAAGGAAAAAAGTTATGGTGGAGAACACTGTCGATTGTGCTGTAGCTTGCGTCAATGGCTGCGTTCTGGGCGACAAGTGCCCGAAGCGGGAATACGCAGAAGCAACGTCCCAGTTTATTGAAAATACTTCTCTGGATAAAATGCTAGAAATAGCAGAGGAAGCGGTGAGAAGGAAACGCACGGAACCCCCCAAATGGATAATTCCTGATTTTCCCGAATAGAATTAACATCCCCATTAAAAAGCGATCGCCCGTTGCAAAAGGGCGATCGCTTTTTGTATTCCCAATGAAATAGCCGATCGTAATCCATATATTTCCTGGGATAGAAGCTTTTAGCTTAAATAGCAATTATGATGCCACTTAATGACATCAATTGGCAATAACTAAAAATAATTCAGCTCAAGCGAAAGTCGGACACTTTTAATTTAATTGAGTTCAAAAACCAACAGGAGCAAGTCTCGTGGCACAGCAAAAGGAACGCAACGCAAAAACAACAAGAGATGGTGATAATTTGGGCGAATTGCCTCAAGAAATTACCGAATCTTACGGTACTGGCGTCATCGATCAACCGGGATTGAGCCAAGACGACATAACAATTTTGCAGGACAGCAGTTCAGAAGACTCTTCCACCAGTTCCCGAATCGGTGGCGAGGAGGGCGATCCTGCTGCGGAACAAGAAAGTGCCACTGGCGAGCAATCGGTGGGCGGAACCACGCCTACTCCCGACCTGGATATTGTTGACGAACTCGGAGCCGCTGCGGGCATAGAAATGCCCGATGGCGCTATTTTGAACACAACAAATATGCTTGAACATCGAGATGAAAGTCGCTGGGAATTAGATCCGAGTTCTGCGGAAGATTATCAGGAACGACCGGATTTTTAGGTCAATTTTTTACCAGAAAATAGGTAGTATAATAGGAGCGGGTTCACCAGTATCCATACTTCATATCCCAAGTATTTGTAAATCCGCCCCTCCTCACTTTTGCTCTCGCAGCACATATCCAACTCCCCGAACAGTATGCAGCCGACGTTTTGAGTTAAGCTGTTCTGCATTTAAATTGGATGTCAAAAAATAATCAAACTATTGTGGGGTGGGCGTCCCGCCCGCCCTGAACCTACAATTTAAATGCGCGACAGCTTACTTGCTTCTAACTTAATCCGTAACGCACGAATATACACTTTAATAATGTTTGGCTCACCCATAAAATCGTAACCCCAGATTTTTTATAAAATTGGCTCGCGGGTAATGACTTCCCGGTAATTTCGTAGCATAAATAATAACAAATTAAACTATTTTTTAGTGTACCAATTAGTTAATTAATTCTATAAATTAAAGGGGTTAAACCCTTAAAAATTAGGTCTTCAAATTATAACTTATCCGGGTAATTTGGTTGAGTTCGGCGCCGACGTGTTTTCACTCTCGCGAAGAGTTATTCCATAATGAAAGGCTAGTAAGATATAGGTTCAAAGCGATGCAGGGAATTAGTGGCTAACCGCCACGGACATTACCACCAGCAGTTTTCGTTTACCTGAGAACAAGGTAATTGTAATTGCTCCATTGCGTAATTGAGAAACCTGTAGCTCGCCCAATTGACAACTGCTATATTTTCTGATTTATCAACATTTCCGGTGAGTTACCCTTCATAAAGCGTGTTTGTAGTCAGGACTTCAGTTATCTCTAGGCAGATGAACAATTACTATGAGTCCTGACTACAAACTTACTGTGGTTAGATTGCCGGATATGATATTATGTATGGCAAAAACCGGGTTGATGAAGCCAACCCTCCTCAACAAAAAGGTTATTTATGGAATTTAAAGATTTTCTGGGTTTGCTGCATCCTATTTTAGCTGTAGCGATTGTTTTTCCTATGCTTGGTGTTGTTCTCAATATGGGGTGGCAAACCATGCAGCGTCGGAAGCAAATTGCGATCGACACCAAGAGCAAAATTCCACCTGTAGTCGGTTCAGAACACGTCAAAGCAGGTCGAATTCTGTCAGGTTCTGTGGTAGGAGTGACGTTGTTGGGCCTAGCCTACCCGATTTTTGAGCATATTTTGAGCAAGGATGTTTGGAGCAAAAACTCCTTTCAGGTCATTTTCATTGTGCTGATGTTTGTTGCAACTGTGGGTTCTTTGGTGATGCTATATCGAGCGACACCCGCTTTATGGCGCGGCATATTTGCGACCCTAACAGGTACTGGTTTGGTGATTCTTGGCACTCAAGATGGCGTTTATCGGCGAACCAATGAATGGTATTGGTCTCACTACTACATTGGCATCACCGCTGCGCTAATTATGGTTTTCTCCCTTGCCATCATTGAAGACATTTACAAAGACCGGTCAAACCGCTGGCGCACTACCCATGTAGTATTGAATTCGATCGCTGTGCTGCTCTTTCTGGGACAGGGAATGACCGGAACCAGGGATTTATTAGAAATTCCTCTGAACTGGCAGAAACCTTATATTTATACCTGTGATTTCACCAATAAGACCTGCCCAAAGCCGTGAGCGATCGCATTACTTAGAGATTCAAGTCTAAAATTAGTAGAAATTAGAAGGGCGGGACACCCCACAAGCAATTTGATGTATTGTGGAACAGGCATCTTGCCTGTTCTTGAGAGGTGATGTATTGTGGAACAGGCATCTTGCCTGTTCTTGAGATGTGATGTATTGTGGAACAAGCATCTTGCCTGTTCTGGAGATGTGATGTATTGTGGAACAGGCATCTTGCCTGTTCTTGAGATGAGAATGGTGCAATATCTCAGTCACTACTAATCAGTCATAAATCTTAATCATTGCGAGTCAAACCCTGAAGGCTAACTTGCAAAATCGACAAACCCAAAATTAGCAAAAACAAAACCAGCCCGATCGTACAAGCATAGCCAATTTCCAAATCCTTAAAAGCCCGTTCGTAAAGATAATAAACAACCGTCTTAGAACTATTGCGAGGCCCGCCCTGAGTCATAATATAAACTTCTTCAAAAACCTTAGTAGCAGAAATCGCCGAAATTACCGCAACTAAAACTAAATAAGGCTTCATCAGGGGCACAGTAATATCCCAGTGCTTTCCCCAGCCCTCAGAACCATCAATAGCAGCCGCCTCATAAAGTTCTGCCGGAATAGCTTGCAGCCCTGCCAAATAAATCACCATGTAATAGCCCAATCCTTTCCAGATAGTAACCGCCATGACGCTAAAGATTGCTAACTTCGGATTAGCCAGCCAAGAAACAGGAGGTAAACCCAACAATTCCCCCAACTGATTCAGCAATCCAGTCTCAGCAAACAGCCACTTCCAAGCAATCCCGGCGACAACCATTGAAATCACCGCCGGCGTGTAGTAGGCTGCACGAAACCAGTTCATCCCCTTAAGTTTTTGGTTGCACAAAATCGCCATTCCCAACGGTAGAACAACCAATACAGGCACAACGCAGGTGAGATACAGCAGCGTATTCGTCAAAGTTTGCCAGAATGTGCGATCGCCCGACAACCTGTAAAAATTCTTCAACCCCACCCACTGCGGCATTTGAGTTAAATCATATTCGTAGTTGGTAAAACTCAAATAAAAAGCTTGCACCGCCGGCCACAAAACAGTCAAACTCAAAATAAATAAAGCCGGAAGTAAAAACAAATAAGGAGTCAGGTTTTGTCGCAAAAAAGTCAAAGGCATAAATTAGTTATTAGTTATTAGTTATTAGTTATTACTCGTTCCCAGCCCGAGCCTGGGAACCAGTTATTTCTTAGTCTGCGGAGGCAGACTTGGTTTGTGTAGACGCGGTTTCAACCGCCGAGTAATAAGGGATTAACACTTATTTAACTCCCGAAAACAAACCCTGCCAGTCTCCGGGAGAACTAGCATTGTCCCCCTCTTTTACCTCAAAAGTAACGTTGCAAGCTTGAGGTTGTTCCAAAGCCTCCACGCACAATTCTGCAATATCTTCCCGACTGACTTTGCCCCTAATATTGTCTCCTTGCTCAAATATTAAAGCTTTGCCTCCCGGTTCTTCAGTCAAAGCGCAAGGTCTGACCACAGTATAAGGTATGCCGCTCGATCGCACGCAATCTTCCCCTTTCAACTTCCAAGTCAAAATCCCCCCCAACATATCATTCATCCTGACAGCCGGCGGTTCTTCTTCCAAGTTAATTCCAGGGCGGCCAGGGCGGGTAACTCCTGCCGAACTCACCATCACAAATCGCGGCAAAGTCTGTCCCCCATCAGCTTTAATAGATTCTAACTCCAGTTGAAAAAGACCCGGTGTAAATTTCGGGTTGAGCGCGCCATCATATTCAAACTTGCTCAACATTAACTGAAAAGAAAAAATAGTGCTGGCATCAAATTTAGAGCCATCCTTAACAGTTTTCGCGCGGAATACTGGGATTAATTGGTCAAAAGGAACAGTGATAGTAATCCAGATATTGTAAACAGTATCAAACGAATAGCAATAGCCAATTCCATCCCATTTAGCTTCGTTGCGAACAATCAACTTGTAGCGCTTGCCGTCCCCTTTGACACGTAGTTGGAGGCCACTAAATCCTGCGAGATTGAGCGGAGTATCAAAGTTGCGGGTACGCACCGAAGCAAAGCCGCCCGAGTTGGCAGTAGAAACATTGCCTGTGAATAAAGCAGTATTGTCTGTCAGCCGAATCGAACTTTCGCTGATGCCGCCCATCACGATGTCGTCGAGGGCTCCCCAAGTTTCTTTTAAATCTTGGCTGGGTTTTGTGAAGTCAAAAATTATTTTTTCGCCTGCTTGAATTAGCTGGCGGCGAACAGCTTGCACTAAATTATTGAGGCCTTTGTATTCCACGATTTCGGGAACATCGACAACTTCCGGCATATAAAATTTGATGCCTTGATAGTATTTTTCCCTGGTTGGGGTGTCTCCTTCTACCGGTTGAACTTTCGTGCCGGTGCAGCAGATAACTGCTTCTACGCCCTCGGTTACTAACGGTGTTAGGGTTTCTGGCAGAGTGATATCTCCTTCGACTAACTCGACATTTTGGCCGAGAATTTCTGTTGCTCTTTTGGTATCTCTGACGAGAGCTCGCACTCTATATCCCCGCTGTTGCAGCCGCTTGACAACTCGCTTCCCGACGCCGCCGGTAGCACCGGCTACCAGTATTAGTTTGGGTTGGTCTTTTTTAGTTTTGCTGCTGCTTCCAAAGAGTTGTTGCAGCCAGCTAATGCTGCCAATGAAGGGAATGACGCCGAAATAAGCCAAGGTTTTGAGAAACCTGCCGGCATCCCATTGGGCGGTTTTTTTTTCAGTCATACTAGCTTCCTCTGAATTGGCTCAAATCTACTTAGCTGCTTTTGTATTTTAATCGAATTTTCGATTTTTGAATTTGGGCGATTTCCTAGCCTTCGGAATAGCAACGCTTGCGCGGACTTTTTTTCACTTGACAATGGGTGTGGGAGGAGTCTGGCTCAAGGGAATCTCAATAATCAACTCGGTTCCCTCTCCGGGGGCGGAAATGCAAGTCAATTTGCCACCGTGTTGTTCTACCGCAATTTCGTGGCTAATCGCCAAACCTATCCCCGCACCTTTGCCCACCTGTTTTGTGGTAAAAAACGGCTCAAAAATTTTCTGGCAAACTTTTTCTTCCATGCCCCAACCGTTGTCCTTGATCCGAACTGCTACGGCTTTTCCTCCCGGACAAATTTCAGTCACAATCCGAATTTGTCCGCACGTCACTGGCTCTTCTTCGCCCCCGCAGTGCGACGATAAATTATTGTTGACAAAGGCCTCTTCGAGAGCATCAATTGCATTTGTCAGTACATTCATAAATACTTGGTTGATTTGAACTGCGTAACACTCAACCAAAGGCAGAGAGCCATATTCTTTGATGAGATGAATTGCTGGGCGATCGGGCTTCGGTTTGAGTCGGTTGCTCAAAATCAACAAAGCGCTGTCCAATCCGTCGTGAATGTCAACTGGTTTAATCTCTGCTTCGTCAATTCTAGAGAAATTTCGCAGCGACTGAACTATCTCGCGGATGCGGTTAGCTCCTACTTTCATTGAACCCAGCAACTTCGGTAAGTCTTCAACTATGAACTCTAATTCTACTGCTTCTATTTGTGCTTGAACTTCTGGCGAAGGCGACGGATAGTGCTGCTCGTAAAGCTGCAATAAATTAATCATTTTTTGACTGTATTCATTAGCATAGCTAAGATTGCCGTAGATGAAGTTAATCGGGTTAGTGACTTCATAAGCTACCGCCGCCACCAACTGTCCCAAACTTGACATTCTTTCGCTTTGCACCAATTGAGTTTGCGCCCGCTTAAGCTCGGACATCGCTGTTTTTAAGTTAGCAGTTTTTTCCCGTTCTCTGGCGACTGATGCTTCTAGTGCCGTATTTAATTTCTCGAGTTTGTCGGCTTGGCGCAGCACTATATTAATCATTGCTTTTTTTAGTTCCAATGCAGCGTCTATTTCGCATTGTTTCCAAGGCAACGATTTGTACCTCACATTTTCCTTCCACAGCTCGAAGGATTTCCTAGGAGACAGTCGAGGGTTGCCCTCTTCATCTTTTTCAACTGGTTTGTTGGGGTTGCCTGCCCAATTTACGGTCTTAATTACTTCCGGGCGAAACCACAAAACGTAGATTTTCTGAGTCGGGGATATTGCTATGGCCAAACACCCGCTGGCCGTGTCTTTAAATTCCTCAGCTTCTGGATAGCATTTGGTCAGCGAGTCTGTAGAAAAAATTTCTTTGTTTAGGTGATTTTGCACCCACTGAGTTAAGTATTTGAGCGCTTCTCCCTGGGGTGTTTGCCCGACTCGATAGCAATTGTCTCCAAATACTATTGCTGCTCCCTGGGCGTTGACTGCTTCTAGCAAATTATGCTGACATTTAACTAAGACTTGTGACAAGTTTTCGGAGGTGGATATGTCTTCAAAAATCTTGGTGAGAATAGATTTTAAGTGTAGTTGATAGTCGTAGTCTTCGTTTCCTTCTTTTGATTGGAGTTCTAAGGACATTACTTGCCCGATAAATTCGCAGGCGGCACGCAATTCATAGTTGAGGTATTTTGGTGTATAGTTGTGGCAAGCAATCAATCCCCACAGTTTTTTGTCTTTCATTAACGAGATTGACATCGAAGCTGCAACGCCCATATTTTGCAGGTATTCTATGTGAATGGGAGAAACGCTTCTCAACACGCTGAAACTCAGGTCGAGGGGCTGGCTGGTAAGAGCATGGTTTCCTGAAACAAGGGGGACTGGTTGATAATTAATATCTGGGATTAACCTCAGCCAATTTAACGCATACAGTTGTCTGGCTTGTTTGGGAATATCTGAGCTGGGGTAGTTTAATCCTAAGAAAGGACTCAGCATTTCTGCTTTGTCTTCAGCGATCACAGCCCCGTTGCCTTCGTGGTCAAATTGATAGACCATAACTCTATCAAAACCAGATATTTTCCTGACTTCTTCTACAGTCAGTTGGCATAATTCTTTGAGATTTTTAGCACTTTGAATTTTGCTAACAGTGGCTCTTACTGAATGATAAAAGCTAAAAACCGAAATATTTTCTGGGCTGGTAGCTAATTCTAACTCGACAATCAAAACTCCTTCTACTCTGTGAAGGATGCAGTCAAATTCTAAAGATTTACCTGCTTTATGAACAGAGAGTTTAATGGGATTGACTGTTTTTAAGTTTTCATTCCGCAAACAGGCATTGAGTTTTTCTAGTTGAACTCTATCGAATAATAAGCTCAAATCTTGACCGATCGCACTTTCCGGCTCTACTCCTAACAAATCTTGCGTATTTTCACTGACTTGCAGTATTTCTAGTTCAGGTTCTCGTACAACAAGTAGCACCCCGTGTGGCTGAATGTGCCCCGATATGTGAATCGGTTCTCTGTCGCAGTTTGTCAAGTCAACTTCTTCGAGCGCGGGAATTGTGATTTGTAGATCCATTTTCTTTGTCTTCCGCTGTAAAATTTCTAGAGGGTTCTATTGATTTGAGATTTGAGAGCAAATTGGCTTTTCCATAATAATCTCATATTGTTCGATCGCATAACGGCTCGCTCCCTTGACGGACACTGAGAATCCATCATCCGAGAATCAGCGAATCAAAAATGATTGAGTCGAAAATCAGCCTGCCGTATGTGTTGCTGTTCTAGCAGCCTCAGCCTTCTAGAAATTTTACAGACTTGGCTCTTCTATACTATCGCTTCCCGATGTTAATTATCACAGCTATTTTTGCCATTCTTCCAGTATGTTTAATAATTTCCCCAAACTTTAATATTTGTGGTAAAATTTTTCCTGCTGGAAAAGGGGGAGAGAAAGGGAGCATCTCAATGAAAGCAGCCCTCCGCTAGAAATTGGAGTTAGGAGTCAGGAGTCAGGAGTCAGGAGAAAAGAGTCAGAAGGAAGAAGTCAGGCGCCAGAAGAAGTGTTTGTACAAATATGAGATGCTCCCGAGAGAAATGCGTCTCCAGAGCGGCCTACTTACTGAAATATTAAGTTAAGGTAAGGGTGACAATATCTGAAAGTCAAGTCACGCTAAGCTCTTTAAGTATACCCAACAGGCCCGACAATTAGACTGATGATCGACTTCAATACAGTTACTGAATTTTCTCATACCTACTGCATAGCTATCTGTGCCTTTTTAGTTCCGGCAAACTTGCTGAATACTTTGCTGACAGCGATTTTGACAGGACTAAACCGACCTCGAATGCAAATTTGGGCGTCTGTGGGTGTGGCCAGCCTTTGGGCTACAGCAATGATATTTCACGTTTTTACCTGGTTCGCGATCGGGGTAGTAATGCCTCCGACATACATCTTGCTAGTTATGGCAATCACTTGTCTGACAATCAATGTCTGGGCGATCGCTCATCCTGCAAGCATGATGCAATTAATTCGAGTTGCGGTATCAGTGGTTAGGGGAGGTTTCAGAAGGAAGAAGGATTTAGTTGTCTAAGAGACAAATATCTCGTTATCTAGCAACTCAAAAAGAATTTGGAGGGGGTAATGTGAAAAGTTTCAGGGAAAATATTGGTTTCTGAATAGTTTTTCGGGTGGCCAATCGTGCTTCCGAGGGCTGAGTTTTCAGCGGTTATTCCGGTTCGCGATCGCGACAATCTTCTGTTTCCGGGCCGCGGGGATGGATCGTGCAGTTGAGCAGGTAGCCGCCGTCGCTTCTGCCGTAATAGTAGCGGCATCCGATGCAAATTGCGGGAGGTTCGATCGCACTTTGGTAAACCGGATAATCCGCAGTTGCCAGCAGCGAAAAGTCGCGCTGCGTCTGAACATTCCCGATAATAGCACCGGATAGTTCGACAGCTTGGCGGATGTTTTCGATCCTGGTGTAAGGCGGCAGGTAAATGTCAACACAAAGGCGTAGGCCCTGGCTATCCTGTTCGTGGCGGGTAATAGTGCCTCCGAGCAAACCGACGCGCGAAGCGATAGCCGAGGAAAATTCGCTCAGGGAGGTGCAGTAACCGGAGAAAACGTGAATATGTTCGTCCGTAGTAGCTCTCACCGTCAGGCGAGTGGGAATTCGGACTCTCAGGTAAGCGTCGAGTTCGTCAAAAACCGGTTCGGCGAGGGAGAGCATTTGGCTTGCGTCTTCGTGGTTGAGCCCAAAACCCTTAGAAACCTTGGACACGAGGGCTGCTAAAATATCAAAAACTTCGGTTAAGAGCGATTGTAGCCTGCTATCAATGGCGATCGGACATTCTCTCAGCAGCTTTAAATAATCCTCCAAACGATGAGCAATGCGCTGAATGCTGCTAAATCCGAGCATAGCTGCTCCCCCTTTAATCGAGTGCGAGGCTCGGATGAGCTGGTGTATTCTTTGGGGAGCTGGCACGGTGTTTTGCAGGTCCTGCAAGCCTGGTTCGATAATTTGGATCTGTTCTGTGGCTTCTTCGATAAAGTAGCCGATGATCCGCTGTAGTTGTTCTGGCAGCATAATTTTATTCTCCGAAAGGCACCCTAGGAGCGGTTGACTGTTGTCAGTTGACTGTTGTCAGTTGACTGTTGTCATTAATCAGACATTTGATAGTTGGGAACCGATATTTAACTGACGAGTTATTTTTGTTTTTAAGCCCTAATTTGTTTTATTCTGACTCACGGCAACTGTAGTGGCAATGTCGAAAACTGTTAACTCTTAACTGTTGACAGTAATTTTTTTGGCTCCGACGGTAGCGGTTGCTACCCCCAACAGCAGCACCGCAGCACCTACGAGTACCGCCGGCGCCGGCATTTCCCCAAACAGCAAATAACCCAACCAACTCGCCGCCACCGGTTCAAACAGGATAGCAAGAGTTACCAGAGTTGGGGAAATCTGCATTACAGCCCAGTTCAAAATGGTGTGGCCGACTAACTGAGGCACAGCGGCCGTTAACAAAATATAAAAATATACAATGTGGGGGTAATTAGTATAAGTAGTGCCGAAGGCGAAGGGGAGAGGGAGCAGGACGATCGCAGCCACAGTATAGGCGATCGCGATATAGCCGCCAATTCCCAGCCCCCGCCGCTGAGCTTCCCGGCCCAGCAGCAAATACAAGCTAACAGCCCAGGAACCAGCCAGAGCAAGGAAATCGCCTAGCAGTTGGCTGCTGCCAGCATTAGCTGCGCCCGCACTTCCCAGAGCGATCGCCATTCCCCCAATCAGGGCTATAGTAATGCCAGCGATCGACAGTTTGCTGAGTTTTTCCCCGAACCAGAAGCGCGACAAAAGCGCTACCCAGACAGGATTAGTGGTGACGAGAGCAGTCGAGGCGGCGATCGAAGTATAAGAAAGTGAGGTTATCCAGAGGGCAAAGTGCAGGGCGAGACACAAACCCGCAGTAGCAGCATAGCGCCGAGCTCCCGGTTGCAGGGCGTTCCACTGAATTTTCCGCCAAGCCGGAAGCAGAATTAAAGCAGATAAAGTCAGACGAGAGGCCGCGAGCACCAGACTGAAACCCAAACCGCCCGCCCCTGCTGAAAAGTTAGCCAGCCGAATTAAGATGGAGGAAGTTGAGACGGCTAAAACGCCGATAATTAACACTAGGGCGATCGACCAATTCGGCGTTTGTTTCGGAAGATTCATTTTTTAGACATTGGGCATTGGCCAAACAGGGCATTGGGCATTGGCCAAACAGGGCATTGGCCAAACAGGGCATTGGGCATTGGGAAAATTTATATAGCAATTTTTACATAATGCTGAACACTTTCTGAAGACTTTCTCTTCCCTTCTCTTCCCTTCTCTTCCTTCGCGTCTTCGTGGTTCGTTAAAAAAAAACCGATCGCCCTTCTTAAAAAATTCCCATATCCAAGAAATATTAATGTATAGTAGGGGCAGGGCGGGTTTATGAAATTGTATATTACGGGCAATTATTGTTTGCGAACCCGCCCTACAAAATTCAACATCAAACAAGTCCGAATCATCTCGTTTCCGGTTGCATCGGTATTATTCAAACAGTTAACAGTCAACCGTCAACAGTCAACAGTCAACACTCATTCCGGTTCAGCCGGAATTGATATTACAATTTATAACTATCTATGGCTCCGACAGTTTTGATTACAGGCGCTTCTCAAGGAAGCGGCAAAGCAACAGCAATTTTATTTGCAAGTAAAGGTTACGATGTAGTTATGGTAGCTCGCCAGCCAGAGAGATTGGCAGCAGCAGCGGCCCAAGTGCAGCGAGAAGGCACTTCCGCTGTAGCTATTCCGGGGGATGTGGGCGACATTCAACAAGTGCGGGCGATCGTCCAAAAAGCCCTAGATGCCTGCGGCCACATCGATGTTTTAGTTAACAATGCTGGCATTTGTCTCACGGGGGCGATCGAGCACACTACCTCCGAAGACTGGCAGCAATTAATGAATACCAATTTTTGGGGCTGCGTTAACACAATTCAAGAAATGTTGCCACATTTTTTGGAACGAAAAACAGGGACAATAGTCAATGTTGGTTCCATTGGCGGCAAAATGCCTTTGCCTCAAATGACTGCTTATTGCGCCAGCAAATATGCAGTAACCGGTTTAACAGAAACTTTGCGATTGGAATTAGCGCCTCAAGGTATTCACGTTTGCGCCGTGCATCCGGGCCTGATTAACAGCGATTTTTTAGAAAGAGCTCAATTTCGCGATCGAGACGAACCCGCAGTCGAATCGCGCCGCCAGCAAATGAGCAAAATGCTGAAATCTGAGTGGGCAACTCAGCCCGAAGATATTGCTAAAGCTATCTGGGATGCTGTGAAAAATCAGCGTGCAGAAGTTACCGTCGGCCCTGCTTTTGTAGCGTCGGAAGCTTATCGTTTGTTCCCCGGTTTGATGCAGTGGGCAATGGAAAAGGGCAAGCTGTGAGACTTATTGGTAATTGCTAATTGGTAATTGCTAATTGGTAAGGTGCGCCATAAGCACCAGACAAATTATTAGTAACGCGCATCAGTCCTAGGGATCTGTTCACCTGAATATATACAACTAAAGAAAGAGACTGTGAAAGCCGCCCGAACACTATAATAATGGCAAACAAACCAGGACATACACCATGCAAATCAAAGCACTTGCAGTTACAAAAACAGGCGGATTGCTTGAAGAATACAAATTCGATGTCGCCCCTCCAAAAGTACATGAATGTATTATAAAAGTGTTAAGCTGCGGCATTTGTCACTCTGACTTGCACATGATTGACAATGACTGGGGTCAATCAAAATATCCCCTCGTTCCGGGCCACGAAGTTATCGGAGAAGTGGCAGAAATAGGGCCGCAAGTGACTCATTTAAAAGTGGGCGATCGCGTTGGTGTCGGCTGGCAACGGTCGTCTTGTTTGCAGTGCCGCGACTGCTTGCGCGGTAACGAAAATCTCTGCGATGAAAACCAGGGATTAATTGTTACAGGCCCGGGCGGTTTTGCCGATTATTTGATGGTAGATTCCCGCTTTGCTTTTCCTATTCCCAAAGGCATCGATTCCAACGTAGCGGGGCCGCTGTTGTGCGGCGGAATTACAGTTTACGCCGGTTTGCGAAATGCAGGGATGAGTTCCGGGCAAGAAATTGGCATTCTCGGCATCGGCGGTTTGGGACACATGGCGGTGCAATTTGCGAAAAAATTAGGAAACCGCGTTACAGTTTTTACTACTTCCCAAGATAAGGCAGAATTTGCACATAAAATGGGGGCGGACGAAGCTATTGTAGTAGGAAAAGGCGAAATTCCTCAAGCCCCCAGCAGCAAATTAGATATTTTGTTGAGCACTGTTCCTGCTTCTTTAGATTGGGTTCCGTACATTGATTTTCTCGATTCTAACGGTGCGCTTGCTTTTGTGGGAGTTCCCGACGAACCTTTGAGCATTCCGTTATTTTCGCTGCTGATGAAGCAACGCCGAATTGTGAGTTCTCTCATCGGCGGTCGCGCTATGATTAATGAAATGCTGGCAATTGCAGAGAAGTTTGAGATTGAGCCGATTGTCGAAGTTTTTGCGATCGCACAAGCGAATGAAGCAATTCAGAAAGTCCGGGACAATCAAGTGCGCTATCGCGCAGTTTTGACGGTGAGTTAGATAATGGGTAATGGGTAAGGTGCGCCTAGCGCACCCTACTAGAGATATATAAGCAACGAATTAAAGCAAAGAATTAGCATTAATAAAACGGCCGTTTAAATCGGCTGGGGTCACATTCAAAACAGTACCCAACAAAGCATTAGTAAAACCGAATCTAATATTAGTAGCTTCCACACGGCCGTTGCCATCGGGATCGAGACTTCGCTGGGAGATGCCGCCCTTGGCTAATAAGCTAGTTCCACCGGCTATACTTGCAGGATCGATCAGCAGCAGTCTCGGATCGTTCAAGCTATAACTTACCTCTTCCAAGGAGATATTGCTGCTGGTAAATGCCACACTAATTCCAATCGAATCGCTAGACTTATCAAAATCCACAATTACCGCGTCAGGAACTTCAATTCCAACTACTCGGATTCCCGCTTGATCGACTCTAAAAACAAATACATCGCTCCCCCCACCACCTTGGTAAATATCCACATCTCTGTCGCCAATTAAAGTATCATTACCGTCACCGCCCACTAACAAATCAACGCCTTGTCCTCCGCGCAACAAATCATTTCCCGCACCCCCATCTAGGAAATCGCTATTTCTATCTCCTGTCAAGAAATCGTCGCCAGTTTCTCCCAAAACATCGTCATCATCTTTGCCGGCGTAAATAGAATCATTGCCGACACCGCCTAACAGACTGTCTTTACCATCGTTGCCGAAAATCCGTTCTACATCTGACGAGCCCCTGACAGTATCATTGCCGCCCAGCATCCAAAGTCCCCCAGGAAAACTAGCAAGCTGTCCTGGTGCAAGTGTAATATTTTCAGGAGAATTGTCTCCTACCAAACGAGAGATGCCTGAATTATCTGGTGTGAGTACCATATTTGTAAACTTGATGCGATGTGAGCATGGATATTGTGCAATATTCTACAGCTTATTAGGGTGCGCCAGAACACAGTTACTTCCTCACTCGCGATCGAGCAATCGCTGGCGCACCCTACTAGATAGCTCGATCGCTCCATCTTGGCACAAGCCTGATGGAAATACCCTAGATTAAAATAAAAGTTAAAATTTGAGCCGATGCCAATTATCTTAGTTGAAGACTTGAGCAAAGTTTATCCGGTAGCGATTAAAGAACCGGGGCTTAAAGGAACAGTGCGACACTTTTTTAGTCGCACTTACCGCAATATCAAAGCAGTTGAGGGCGTTTCTTTCAGTATTGAACCGGGGGAAGTCGTGGGGTTTCTCGGTGCTAACGGTGCGGGCAAAACTACTACGCTGAAAATGCTGACGGGTTTGATTTATCCGTCTGCGGGTACGGTGAGTGTGTGCGATCGTACTCCTTTCCGTCGGGAAGCAGATTTTCTGCAAAAAATCACCTTAGTGATGGGGCAGAAACAGCAGTTAATTTGGGATTTACCTGTGCTTGACTCTCTCCGAATTAATGCCGCTGTCTACGGCATTCCCGATACAGATTATCGGCGGCGCGTCGGAGAATTGACCGAAATGCTGTCACTAGAAGGCAAGTTAAATCAGGCGGTGCGAAAGCTGTCTTTAGGCGAACGCATGAAAGCGGAATTGATGGCCGCACTAATGCACCAGCCAGAGGTATTATTTTTAGATGAACCGACTTTAGGTTTGGATATAAACGCACAGTTTAGCGTCAGGCAATTTCTGCGAGAATATAACGAGCGCTATCAAGCAACGGTGTTGTTGACGAGCCATTACATGGCTGACATTACTGCTTTGTGCAAGCGCGTTTTGTTAATCCATGAAGGGCAATTAGTTTATGATGGCAGTTTGGACGGATTGCTCGACAGGTTTGCACCTTATCGGGAAGTTCAGGTAAAATTAGCTAAGCCGCTGGCCAAAGATAGTGCTTTTGCTTACGGGGAGGTAGAATCTATTGAGGGACAATCGGTGCGTTTTTTGGTTAAAAGGGAAGAGCTGACGGTGAGCGTGGCGAAGATTTTGGCGGACTTGGATGTGATAGATTTGACTGTTACCGATCCGCCAATTGAAGAGGTTATTGGTAGAGTTTTTCGCACGGGAAAAGTTTAATGTTTTTGGCTGGGCTCATTCTCCATAACAGGCAAGATCCCTGTTCCACTAAAGTTTCAATGTTGTGTGGAACGGGCATCTTGCCCGTTGCTAAAACCGAAAGATTGAACAGGCAAGATGCCTGTTCCACTAGAGTTTCAATGTTGTGT
>NZ_JAUBTT010000030.1:0-28575 GCF_036705125.1 Microcoleus sp. B7-D4 | reverse complement strand
GGAACGGGCATCTTGCCCGTTGCTAACACCGAAAAATTGAACAGGCAAGATGCCTGTTCCACTAAAGTTTCAATGTTGTGTGGAACGGGCATCTTGCCCGTTGCTAACACCGAAAAATTGAACAGGCAAGATGCCTGTTCCACTAAAGTTTCAATGTTTTGTGGAACGGGCATCTTGCCCGTTGCTAACACCGAAAAATTAAATCTACAATTGATATGACAAAATCCATCAAAATTGCTAAAACTTTGCTAGTTACCTACTACGCTTATATGCTCGAATACCGGGCGGAATTGTTTTTGTGGGCGCTGTCGGGAGCTTTGCCGTTTATATTGATGGGCGTCTGGATGCAGGCGGCCGAAACTGGTCAATTTGGGCTGAATTCGATCGACTTTGCCCGTTATTTTTTAGCGGCTTTCATTGTGAGGCAAACAAATGTAGTTTGGGTGATTTGGGATTTTGAAAAGCAAGTAGTGAAAGGCGAGCTATCTAATAGATTGTTGCAGCCTCTCGATCCTGTATGGCACCACTTCGCATCTCACGTTTCCGAAAGGTTTGCGAGGCTGCCGTTTATATGCGGATTAGTGCTGCTGTTTTTTGCACTTTACCCGCAGTCTTTTTGGCTGCCGAGTTTGGGCAGGTTTTTGCTGTTTTTGTTGGTTATCGTCTTGGCTTTTTGCTTGCGGTTCTTGATACAGTATACCTTTGCGCTGTTTGCTTTTTGGCTGGAAAGGGCAAGTGCGATCGAACAATTCTGGCTTTTAATTTACCTATTTTTATCGGGACTTATCGCGCCGCTAGAAGTGTTTCCCGCACAGGTGCGCGAAGTAGTTTTGTGGACGCCGTTTCCTTATTTGATTCATTTTCCCGCTTCTATCTTGATAGGATTACCCGTAGATGTAGGCCGTGGTTTGTTGGTAATGTTGGGTTGGAGTGCGGTATTTTTTGTGTGGAATCGCTGGCTTTGGCGGCAGGGTTTGAAGCAGTATTCGGGCATGGGAGCTTAAATAATAATTAAAAATTAGAAAACTGTAAGCTGCGTCACAGTAAAAATGTTAATTGTTTTGTCAAAAAGACGTGACGCACCCTACTTAACTGTCGAGTAATATCATGTCTGATCGATTGACCATAATATCCCGGCCGGGCGGGTTTTTGAGATTGTCAATTATTGGCAGATATTGTTGGTGAACCCGCCCCTACCTGATTTCGGGTAATCGACCTGACATGATATAAATCTAAAATCTAAAATCTAAAATCTAAAATCTAAAATCGACTGACGCACCTACTTAAGTCGATCGCAGACATCATGCAAAAATGCAATCGGGAGTATTCGACAATTGCATAAATCTCCATTTTTTGTATATATAAGTACAAAAGTTTACAATAAAGTCTTATATTAATTAACCCAACGACTGATAAACGGGATAAAAGAGATTCTAATGACAGCCAAAAAAAACCTCATTGTAATCGGCAATGGCATGGTAGGTCACAAGTTCCTGGAGTTAATGGTGAGCTCGGATGCTACCAAACACTGGAATTTAATTACTTTTTGTGAAGAACCGCGCGTTGCTTACGATCGCGTAAACCTCAGCGGATTTTTCTCTGGCAAAACAGCGGGAGATTTATCTTTAGTTGCACCGGGATTTTATCAACAAAACGGCATCCAGATTCACATTGGCGACAAAGCAGTCGCCATCAACCGGGAAAAAAAAATAGTTTCTTCAGCCAACGGTTTAGAAGTTCCCTACGACAAAATTGTTCTCGCGACCGGTTCCTATCCATTTGTGCCATCAATTAAAGGCAAAGACGCTACAGGAACTTTTGTTTACCGGACAATTGACGACCTGGAAGCGATGTCATATTACGCTAAAAATTGCAAAATTGGCGTAGTAATTGGCGGCGGTTTGTTAGGTCTAGAGTGTGCTAATGCTCTGCAAAATATGGGTCTAAAAACTCACGTGGTTGAGTTTGCATCGCGGCTGATGCCCGTGCAAGTTGACGAAATTGGCGGGGCAATTCTCCGTAGCAAAATAGAAGAGTTGGGGGTTTCGGTTCACACCAGCAAATCTACAACAGAAATTGTTAGCGAAGATGGCAAAGTTACTAAAATGCTGTTTGCTGACGGTTCGGAATTGGCAACAGATATGATAGTGTTTTCTGCTGGCATTCGCCCCCGCGACGAAATTGCCAGAAGTTGCGGTATAGAAGTAGGAGAACGCGGTGGCATTTTGATTAATGATAGCTGCCAAACCTCCGATCCTGACATTTATGCGATCGGAGAATGCGCCCTTTATCAAAATCGCATCTACGGCTTAGTTGCGCCTGGGTATACAATGGCAAGCGTAGCAGCAGATATTTTGAGCAGTGTAGCGGATGACGGGCAAGATGCCCGTCCCACAAGCACTTTTACAGGTGCAGATATGTCCACTAAACTCAAATTATTGGGGGTGGATGTTGCTAGTTTTGGAGAGCCTTTTCCCAAGTCGGGCGATGCTAAAGAAATTGTTGTTGCTGACACCTTCCAAGGCATTTACAAAAAATTAGTTTTAAATCAAGACGGCAGCCGGATTTTAGGCGGAATTCTCGTAGGAGATGCTTCGGCTTACGGCACTTTGCTGCAATTCATGCAAAATGAAATTGCTCTGCCGCCGCATCCCGAAGATTTGTTGATGCCACCGCGAGAAGGGGGAGCTCCGGCAGGTTTTGGAGTAGACAGTTTGCCGGATTCTGCTCAAATTTGTTCTTGCAATAATGTTACCAAAGGGCAGATTTGTGCAGCGATTCGCGATCATAATTTAACCGATGTTGCCAGCGTCAAGAAATGCACTCAAGCGGGGACGGGCTGCGGCGGCTGCGTGCCTTTGGTGACTGATATCTTCAAGTCGGAGATGAAAAAAGCTGGGTTTGCAGTCAAAAATAATCTTTGCGAACACTTTGAATATTCTCGTCAAGAATTGTACCATTTAGTGCGTTCTCAAGAGATTAAAACCTTTGAGGAGTTGATTGAAAGACACGGCAAAGGTAAGGGTTGCGAAATTTGCAAGCCGGCTGTTAGTTCGATGCTGGCTTCTACTTGGAATGACCATATTTTAGAGAAGTCTCACGTTGGTTTGCAAGATACGAACGATTACTTTTTGGCAAACATTCAGCGCGACGGTACTTATTCGGTGGTGCCCCGAATACCGGGGGGAGAAATCACTCCAGATAAGTTGATTGTTTTGGGTGAAGTTGCCAGGGATTTTGGGCTTTATACTAAGATTACTGGCGGGCAACGGATTGATTTGTTTGGAGCTCGTGTGGATCAATTGCCGCATATTTGGCGTCGGTTGATTGATGCGGGATTTGAGTCGGGACACGCTTACGGTAAGGCTCTGCGTACTGTAAAATCTTGTGTTGGTAGCACTTGGTGCCGCTTTGGGGTGCAGGATTCTACGAGTTTGGCGATCGAAGTTGAATTGCGGTATCGTGGTTTGCGATCGCCCCACAAGCTCAAATCTGCTGTCTCTGGTTGCACTCGCGAATGCGCGGAAGCTCAAAGCAAGGATTTTGGGATCATTGCGACAGAGAATGGTTGGAATTTGTACGTGTGTGGCAACGGTGGTATTAAGCCACAGCACGCGGTTTTGCTGGCGACGGATATCGATAAGGAAACGCTGATTAAGTATATCGATCGATTCTTGGTTTTCTACATCCGCACGGCAGACAGATTGGAACGCACTGCTACTTGGTTGAACAAACTTGAGGGCGGGATTGAATACTTGAAACAGGTGATAATTGAGGATTCTCTGGGAATTTGTGCTGAATTAGAAGCCCAGATGGAACATTTAGTTAATACTTATCAATGTGAGTGGAAAACGACGATTGAAGACCCACAAAAGGTGCAGCGGTTCCAGCATTTTGTGAATTCCGATTTACCCGATCCGAGTATTGTTCGTGTTGCGGAACGGGGACAAACGCGGCCGGCTAACGAACATGAAAAGGCTCTGGCTGGAGTTTCGGAATAACCCCTCCCCAGCCCTCCCCTTGCTAAGGGGAGGGAGCAAGATAACCCCTCCCCAGCCCTCCCCTTGCTAAGGGGAGGGAGCAAGAATCTCGTTCCCAGGCTCTGCCTGGGAATGAATTCCGGGAGGCTCTGCCTCCTTCGGCGAGGCGAGGCAGAGCCTCGAAACCTACGTTCCCAGCCGGAGACTGGGAACGAGATTGAAGTAAAATAACAGGAAAAGAAAATGGTTCAATCATTACAAGTTTCAGATACTGTGACTACTTGGGTAGATGTGTGTTCTCTGGATGCGATCGCCCCTTATACTGGAGTTTGCGCTTTAGTTAAAGGCGAACAAGTGGCGATTTTCCGAGTGGGAAACGGGGATGAAGTTTATGCGCTTAGCAATTACGACCCGTTTAGTAAAGCTTTTGTTTTGTCGCGGGGAATTGTGGGCGATCGCAACGGCACTCTCAAAGTTGCTTCTCCCATTTACAAGCAAAACTTTAGTCTCACTACCGGGCAATGTCTGGATGATGAAACGGTAAAGATTCCTACTTTTGCGGTTCGGGTTGTAGCCGATCGCGTCCAAGTAGCTGTTAGTTAGATTCAGCGGCTTAATTGTTCGATCGCCATCCGCCACCACCTAACATTCCTGTGGGTGCTGGCGGATTTTGCATTGGGGCCCTCCCGACTCAGTATTTTTCGTATAAAATAGAGTCGATTGGCTCCATACTCCACGCTCGCTCAAAAAAATCTCAACTAATATCGGAGCTGATGCGAGGATTGTCAATGCAAACAAACTTCAGGGGCAGGGTATCAGTATGTTGTTAAAAAAACTTGTTTCCGAAAATAATCCCCAGACTGTAGCAGAGTTAATCCATGCCCAACTCAAAATCGGTCAACTGACTTGGGGCGAACTCAACATACAAGTTTTCGGCCAGCACTGGCGGGACGAATCTTTGCACGAAGTCCTCAGAGAAATTGCAGCTAAGCTCGACAAAGAAACAGCGAGCCAAATTATAGAATATCTCACAGATCAAAACGGTCAACAAGAAAAATTTATTAATTTGTTTTTAGCAGCGCAATGCTTGTTAAAAGTTAAAAATGATGTTAATAAAAAAACCGAAAAAAAACTGTTAAACGCTTTAAAAAAGTTATCGCAATACGGTACGGGTTTCCTGATTCTTTATCAAAGCGCTCAAGAATTGCAGGAAACTTATCAAATTCGTAATCGATCGATCGTCGCGATCGCCCAAACTTGGAAAAACGACCCGCAAACCCTGCCCTGGCTGAAAATACTCGCTCACTCCACCGACTGTGGCGAAGTCCGATCCACAGCAGTCGAAGCAATAGCCCGTGGTTGGCCAGACCAGCCAGAAATTTACCTGATGCTCAAAAAACTCGCCAAATCCGATCCAAGCTGGGCAGTGCGATCGACCTGTGTGCGAGAAATGGCTTGTGGTTGGCCAGACACGAGCGATACCTGGCCGCTGCTGACTGCCCTGGCTCAGTCAGATCAAAGTCCCGCAGTTCGCACCGCAGCACTGGAACAGT
The DNA here is from genome assembly GCF_036705125.1 of Microcoleus sp. B7-D4. Lineage (NCBI taxonomy): Bacteria > Bacillati > Cyanobacteriota > Cyanophyceae > Oscillatoriales > Microcoleaceae > Microcoleus > Microcoleus sp. B7-D4. Next base: position 23,042 of record NZ_JAUBTT010000030.1, on the reverse strand, counting down.
TGGCCTCTAATTGGCCCGATCGCACAGATACCTTGCTGCTGCTGAGAAAGGCCGCCGAATCCGACGAAAATTTGGGAGTGCGAGTCTGTGCGTGGCAAGAAATAGCCAGAGGTTGGCACAGCCTTTTAGGCACGGCCTCCCTGCTCAAAAACCTTGCCCAGACAGGAAGTTCTATCCTGCGAACCGTAGCGGTGCGGGAGTTGGCAGCGGGCTGGCCTGCTGCAGCCGACGTTTGCCTGCTGCTGAAAACCCTAGCCGAATCCGACAGCAGCAAAGAAGTGCGGACAGCAGCCTTAGAAGAATTGGCCTCGCACTGGCCCGACGAACCAGACATTTACCCGCTGCTGAAGACTAAAGCCGAGTCCGACGCGAGTTCGAGCGTCCGGCGCTCAGCAGTGCAAGCAATTGCCTCTGGCTGGCGCGGGAACCCCGAAACTCTGACTTTTTTGAAAAATATAGCATTGGGCGATCGCGACGCCGACCTGCGCGAAATAGCCCTACAACAGATAGCCGCAGGTTGGCCCGACCACCCAGAAACCCTGCCCCTGCTGCAAAAAATAGCTGATTCCGAGGATTACTGGACTGTGCGGCAAGTAGTAGTGGAGGCTGTCGCCGCAGTGGCGTCAGGAAGTCTCGAAGTCTTTGGCTGGTTGCAAAATCTCGCCGCGTCAGACAGACACCTCAACGTCCGAGAAACTGCGGTGGAAGAGATCGCAAAACGCTGGTCTCACCGGGGCGAGACGCTGCCTTTCCTCAAAAGCCGGGTAGAGTTGGAGCATGATTCTCACCTGCTGAGCGTGCTAGTGCGATCGATCGTGCGGGGGTGGCCCGACCACCCGGAAACCTTGCCTTGGCTGAAAATTGAGCTCGATTCTGGGGAAGCGCTGGTGCGGCAAGCGGTGGTGCTTGAACTAGCTTACAACTGGCCAGACAATCCTGAAACTTGGATGCTGCTGGAGGCTCAAGCAGAGGGCGATGAGAGTCCCGCTGTCAGGCAAATCGCTTTGCAAAAGTTAGCCCGGGCACGGACAAATCAGTCTCAAACTTTCGAGTGGCTCAAAAGTAGATCTCAAAAGGATGAAGATTCGCAGGTGCGGGCGATCGCCCTGGTAGAGTTAATGCGGGGATGGAAAGACGAGCCGGGAATGTTTGAGTTTTTGCGCGATCGAGCTTTGAGCGATCCTGACAATCAAAACGGTTCTTTTCCTTACAATCCCAGATTTACAGCGCTCGAAGCGATTATCGAACATTATCCCGAAAATCCGGGAGTTGTGCCGTTGTTGCGATCGCTTGCAGTTTCCGACGCAGAAGAGCAAGTGCGTGCCTTAGCGGGTCGCCGACTACGCAGCCAAGACTGGTAAACAGAAACAATCTTTTAGACATAGGAGTAAAAATTGGCGATATCAGCCCGTTTTTTGGTAGCTACGGCGGGTATTCTGTAATAAAGCTCTACAAGCCGTCATCGTGTTCACCTTCATCGTAGTACCTTAAAAATTTCATTTTTTTATTAACATACTTGTAATGAATCCTGGTTGAGGATGGTCGTTGGGTAATCCTAAAACGAGACTCTTTTTTATTCGTCAGCCACTCATCTTGTAAATTTGAGTCTTTAGCTGCTTCTTGCTTAGTTAATGTTAGTCTTTTTGCAGTCCGCTCAATAATAGACGTTCTGTGATTTTGAACTTTAATGATATCCTTTAAGAAAGATTTTGAAAATTCGTATTCATAGATCGGTTGTTTATCCAGCTTCTTAAATGCAATCTCTAAAGCTGTATTAAATTTTCCCTCCTCATCAATATTACTAGGCCAGTAACTTTCTGTTAAGTCAATCTGGTCAAGCCATTCAATTGGTTTAGCAATCACCACAGGATTAACTTGAAAAGAATGGCAGTCACAAAGAAAGGTAAATTCTTCCCTTATCCTATTAACGCCCAAACACAAGTACACATTTTCTTCTCGCTCTATAACTATGTGCATTAACTCCAAAAAAGCACACAAAGCTAAACCTTCAAAGCAGCTACACTTCAAAACTGGCTGCATTAGACATGAAGATAAATTTTCCTGGCTTTGTATAAATTGTCTGGCGGTATTAAAAGCTTTATATATAATAGGAACAATTTGTAACTTCCAATCTCTATCTTGACGCCAAGGTGGCAATTGAGGATGATCCCAAAGTAATCCCTCGAGGTCATCTGTCCAATATACCCTTGTAATCTGATAGTTATTAATATTTTCCAAATTATCTAACAAATGCTTTAAAAAAGTATCTCTTTTTTCAGAATCTTGCCAATCTGATTCAGATATAAAAAGAATTTCAGGCTCGAAGACAGCTTTCATTGCTTCTCCTGTTCATTCTTACTAGCACTGCTTCTGGCAAGTTGTCTTTTTTTTAGGCCGGCCTTTAAAATCTTTTCTTGCTCCAATGCCGTTTGATCAAAAAAGTCTACAGGCCAATTAGTAACTCCAAAATTTTCATCAATGCAAACTTCTTCGTAGACAGATCCCGAATCGGTTGCACTAATAAAATAGATTCCAATTAAATCTTTTAACGTACCTGTGTCATCTTCAACAATTCTTCTCACTAACCTATTGATAATGTGATCGCTGTGAGTTTCAACCATGACTTTCTTCCCAGAAAGAGCTAGTGCAATAAAATAATCAGATAATTGCATTTGAAGATTGGGGTGTAGATGGATTTCTGGTTGCTCAAGTAAGAGCGTATGCCGTTGTGGCATCCTTAATCCTTCTAAAAGGATCGGAAAAATTTGACTTACTCCAAAACCTACATCAGCGATGCTAACACGAGTTTTGGATGCAGAGTTTGAGTTAAGGTTTAGATAAACAATTTCATTACTAAGCTCAGACTTGAATCCTTTTATATTCATCAAATCTAGCCATTCTTCGACAGCATTAGATAAGGTCATTTCCTTTTTTTGCTTAAAAGAATTACTTTTAGTATCATAAAAATAATGATTGGAAATAGTTTGATCTTTGTCTGTTGAATAAATATATGCAGCATTTTCACCTTCTACACCAATTTCTGTCTTTTCTTGTTCGTTTATGTATCTTCTAGAAGGTCCTTTTTTTAATGGACCTATATAGCTATAGGATGAAAAAAGTCTTTTAAATAAATTATTTATCCTGTCAAATGAAAATGCAATATCTGATAAACCTGTTAGGCTTGTAGAGTCAGTTTCACTCACTGAGAATGATAAAAATGAAAATAAATTTGTAAATTCAACTTTTGCAGTCAGTCTTCCGTCTTGACTACTTTCCTCATCTCGTCTGATTCTATTTTTTATATTCTGCCAGCTAACTGTATATAAATCCTTATCGACAACAAGTTGTATATCAATAGAAGAACCTGGAATTTTTTGTTTATCTGAGTCTATTGTCTCAATCCTAAATTGGAGCTGCTCAACAGTAATTCGTTTTATATGATTTTTACTTTTAATTCTGTTTTTAATTTTAAGTTTAGGCGTTTTCACCACAAGTTTGATATAAATCAAAATATCTTCAGTCTGGAGTAATCCTATTTTTGGTGCGAAATCTATAAGCAACCTTCTTAGTTGAATAGTATTTATATAGTTAGGTGATTCTTCGTTTTCGTTATGCAGTTTAAAAGTAAATTCAAATACTAGGCGATTGTCCAAGTTTTTCTCGAAAATTATGTTTTCAAATGAGCCTAAATTTACGAACCTTCCATTTAGTAAAAGAATTTGGTTGGGATCTTGGCTTTCCAGAGTTTGTTTGAGCAGAAGTATGCTTTGGAGGATGGAGCTTTTGCCACAGCTATTGGTTCCACATAAAATTGTGATTGGTTTAACATTCAAGTCCTGTAAATTTTTAAACCCTTTGAAGTTCTCTAAAGAAATGTTTTCTAACATTTTTTTTAATTTTAATTTTTTTTGCTGTTCAGTCTAGTATATCCTATACATTAAGACATCTCCAACAATTCTTGTGGGACAGGCATCCAGCCCTCCCTAGAGCGGCTTTTCACTCCTATGTCTATTCATTCCCACAAAAGGCCGATCGCATACCGCACCGCTTCCCCCATTACCGAACATCGATCGCAATCCGAAGCCGTTTTCTCCCACGCCAGCAAATGTTCCCGAAAAACTTGGTATTGCTTGCCCCGCTGCACGAGGCTTGCAGTTTCCGACGCAGAAGAGCAAGTGCGGGCTTTAGCGGGCCGCCGGCTTCAAGTTTTAACAATTAACTGTTAATAATCGATCAAAAGGGTGATGGCATACCGCACCGCTTCCCCCATCATCGAACCACGAACGCGATCGGATGCCGTTTTCTGCCACGTGAGCAACTGTTCCCGAAAAACCGGGTCTTGCTTGGCCCGCTGCACGATCGCCTGACTGATGACTTTCTTTTGAATCTGCTCTGTCGGGATACCTTGCTGCTTCAAATAATCCAACAGCCGCTGCACGCTTTCGGAGAATTTATCCGGCGTCTGAGACATCAAAATAAACGAAATTTGGCGCACCATTCGCTGGTAGATTTCCTGTCTTCTGAGCAACGCTTCCTTGTTACTCGGCTCCGCATTGTTACTAGGAACAGCCAAGTCGAGCAAACTCAAAATTTCAGCGCCCTTGGCTAAAACCTTTTCCAACATATCTGGATAAAGCTCCAAAATGCGATCGCCCAAAATCTTGCCGTTCACCAAACGGTTCGCGCTCAGCCGCAGTAAATTTTGTTCTCCGGCAGACTCAAAAAATTGAACGTTGAATTTGAGTTCGTGGCTTTCCAACTCCACGCGACGCAGCGTAAAAACCAAAGCCTCCCAATTAGGAGATTCATCAAAAAACACCTTCACAGTAGAACTGTCCTCTTGATGCTGCCGCCCCAATTCCCCCGACTCAAAATCGCGATCGACCGGAAAGCGATTTGCCGCAACTTTCGCAGTATAATCAAACCCAGTAAAAACATAGCTGCATTCAACTCTCGACAGATCGACATCTTGAACTTGCCAATTTTGAATACAGCAACCCGTAAGCTGCGCCCCCTCCAAATTCGTCCGAATCAAACGGCACTCAATCAAACAAGCTTCTCTTAAATCCGCCTCACCCAAAATCGCATCCATCAAATAAGCGCCACTCAAATCAGCTTTCCGCAAATCAGCACTTCGCAAATTAGCTTCGCTCAAATCAGCTCGCAGCAAATACACTCCTTGCAAGTTAGCTCGCAGCAAAAGCGCCTTCTTAAAACTCGCTTTCAATAAATAAGAACCCGCCAGATTAGCTCGACTCAAATCAGCGTTATCCAGCACCGCCTCAGTCAAATCCGCCCCCGCCAGCACAGCTCGGTGCAAGTCAGCGCCCGTCAGATTTGTCGATCGCATTTGAGCGCCATTCAAGTCAGCTTCAATCAAATTTACACCGCTCAAAATTGCCGATCGCAAATTCGCTTCCACCAAATGCGTTTCCCGCAAATTAGCGCCCGTTAAATTAGCACCAACAAGACTGGCGCGGTTGAGATTCGCCTCCATCAATTCCGCCGCCATCAACTTCGCGCCGTCGAGTTTAGCCCCGGCAAAATTAATTTGGTCAGATTTAACTTTTTGAAGATTAGCACCCCCCAAATCCGCTTCCGGGAACGCAGCCCAATTGAGTTCTGCTGCTTCCAAACAAGCAAGGCGCAAATCCGCTTTAGCAAGATTTGCCCCGCTCAAATTTGCCCCGCTCAGATTCGCCCCAGCCAGCCCCGCACTGCGGAGATCCGCGCGCCGCAAACAAGCCCCTATCAACTTGGCATTGCTCAAAAAAGACCAGCTCAAATTAGCACCGGTCAAGTTAGCACCAGTGAGGTCTATTTCTCGCAGGTTAACACCGCTTAAACTAGCGCCACTGAGGTCAATGTGACCAAAGTTGCGCTCTCCCTGTTGATAGCGCTGTAAAAATTCTTGTGTTTGCATTCCGCAGATTGGGGGGCTGGCAATTTAGCTGTTTTAGGACGCGCGGGTCAATCGATTTTAGATTTTAGATTTTAGATTTTAGATTAAAGCATTGACCCCACAGATAAATACGTTCGGCAAGTTTCATCGGATACAGGTTTTTTATTTCTGGGTCCTGAGTCTCCGAAGGAATGAATCCGGGGGCTTGTATCCTGGATGCGAGGGGGTCAATAACTTGAACTGTAAGGTACGCGCGGAACACGAGCGGGCTAAGCACGGGAACACTACTCCTATTACTTACTGCAAGAACTCATGTCCTCCGGGTGATCCGTGCGTACTTTACCCCTATAGATGGCAGTTCAAAGGATTTGTTGCCTAAGTTCTATTTCTACTACCAGTTTTACAGACTTTTGTAATTTCAAGTGGGAGCATCTCATATTTGTAAAAATACTTCTTCTGGCTCATTCCTTCTTGTGGCTCCTTCCTTCTTCTTCTTTCCTTCTGCCTCTTTCCTTCTGCCTCCTGCCTCCTGCCTCCTGCCTCAAAACTCCAATTTCTAGCGGAGGGCTGCAAAGGTGAGATGCTCCCTTTCAAGTAGCCGAGTTCCTATCTGATACGCTGCCCAGCCGGAGAGTGTTTTTACCTAAAGCGCTGCAATTCTTGCTGCAAGTGTTTTCCCCATTTAGTCGCTAGAGGAATTTCTGTAAAAGGAACCTGCACCGCAGCAGCATCTTTCAACAAAAATTCGAGGGCGATTGGACTTCCCGAATTCGGCGGTGACTCTAAATCAACTGCCTGAGAGTTGACTAACAACCGCAGCGACTGCACATCTTTTAAAGAAAAAGTTTGCAAATTCACAGGCCCGCTGCGAGTAGGTTTTCCCCAAGTTAAACTGTCTTCTTGCTGACCGAGTACAGCATAAATATCGTACTTGGCTTTAGCGAATTGTTCGGCCCAGACGCGATACGCTTCCAGCTTTTGATACTCGTTCCATCCAGCCCAAGCTAGCCCAATAAAAATTGCCAGCAGCGGCAGCCACATTAAACCTCTTTCCATGCAATACCCTTGTTGAAAATACTCGCTTGTTCTGTTTCTCATCTTCTCTAATGATACAATTAATTGAAGTCCTAAAACTTGCTCTGCAATTTCAACTAGAAATTAGAGCAATTTTTGATCTAGCAACAGCCACCGCCGAAAACTACCAAACGCCCGCGTGCGAGAGCCCCACAAGTCGCAGCAAGGAAAACTGGCGCTGGCGGTGAAAAGTGGGTTATTGTGGTGAACACGCCTTCCCTAAACGGACGATCGGCAATGAAAAAGTTTTTCCTTCTGTGCTTATTTTTAATCGGTCTCGGCTGGGCGATTTCTAATTTCCCAGGACTTGCTACTCAAGGCACTTACGACTCGATTGTGCTGGATTTCCGCGAAGATGTCGGTAATGCCACGATCGCCAAGCAAGTAAAGGCGATCGCCCAACAGTACCAAGTCGCACCGCAACTCAACAGCGAATTCTCAGCGGGGGACAATGTATATGTAGTTAAGGGCGATCGCACTTTGCTAAACGCCCTGAGAAAATCAAATTTGGCTAAAGATACCGAATACATTGAACCGAACTTTGTCTACAGCGCTTTCGAGATTCCCAACGACCCCATGTATACCAAGCAGTGGAATCTCCGCAGCATCAACGTAGAATCTGCCTGGAACGAAACCAAAGGCAGCGGCACAACAGTAGCGATAATTGACACGGGTATTACTCCAGTCGCTGACTTAAAAGAAACCAAATTTGTACCGGGCTACGACTTTGTAAACGATCGCGCCCAAGCCTACGATGACAACGGCCACGGTACTCACGTCGCAGGTACTGTCGCCCAATCAACTAACAACAATTACGGCGTTGCGGGCATCGCCTACGAAGCAGCTTTAATGCCGCTAAAAGTGTTAAGCGGCAGCGGTGGTGGCACGGTTTCCGACATCGCCGAAGCAATTAAATTTGCTGCTGACAACGGCGCTGATGTGATTAACATGAGTCTTGGCGGTGGCGGTGAAAGTCAGTTAATGGAAGAGGCGATCGACTACGCCCACTCTAAAGGCGTTGTCATCATCGCAGCCGCCGGCAACTCCGGCGACAGTTCCGCTTCCTATCCCGCCCGCTATCCCCACGTCATCGGCGTTTCCGCCCTCGGCCCCGACGAGGAAAAAGCCTCTTACTCCAATTTCGGCGCAGGGGTTGACATTGCAGCCCCCGGCGGTTCTGAAATGGGCAAAATCCTGCAAAGTACGATCGACCCGGAAACCGGCGCCGAAGTCTTTGAAGGCTACCAAGGCACTAGCATGGCTTCTCCCCACGTTGCAGCCGTTGCAGCCCTTGTCAAGGCTTCCGGCATCACAGAACCAGACGAAATTCGCAGCGTACTCTTGCAATCCTCGCGAACTGTCACTGAAGATCCGTTAAACCATTTTGGTTCAGGACACCTAGACGCAGCCGCAGCAGTTCAGCTAGCCCAGCGCGGACAAATCAACTTCCGCGATTTCTTCCGCTGGCTGCGCGATAACGGGTATCTCAACCCCCGCTTTTGGATTGACGGCGGTGCAGTCGCCCTGTTGCCTAAAATTGCAATGGTGCTCGGTTCTTACCTGCTGGCTTTCTTTTTGCGGAATTATTTTCCGTTCCAGTGGACTTGGGGCTTTTCCGGCGGCTTGATGGCTGGTAGTTCTGGGTTCTTTTTCCTGCGGAACTTGTTTGTATTTGACTTGCCGCAGTGGCCGCTGCGGGTGATGGGCAGTTCTATTCCCGAACTCGGCGGCGCAATTAATGGCAGCAGTATGCTGAATCCCTTTTTTGCTAGCGTTTTGATTCCTGGGATTTTGATTGCTTTGCTGTTGGGACATCAACAGTGGAAGTGGATCGCGATCGCAATTTCGATCGGTTTTGCTAGCAGTTTAGCGGTGAATGCTTTTGTGTCTCCCGCAGTCTGGGGATTGGGCACTGGTTTGGTAGCACAAACATTTTTGATTGTCAATGCTTTTCTGTGTTTCGGACTGGCACGTTTAGCAATTAAAACAGAGGTGCGATCGGCATGAGTATTACTGTCAAAGGTGAAATTGAACGCAAAGGATTAGGCCCGGGCACTTGGGCTTTGGTGGGCGAAGATGGCGAAACTTACGAACTTAAGGATGCTTCTTCTGACTTGAAAAAAGCTGGTTTGAAAGTAAGTGTCAAAGGTGAAGTCCGCAAGGATGTGATGACTTTTGCTATGATCGGCCCGGTTCTTGAGGTGCAGTCTTTTGAGGTGTTGTAGGTCGATCGACTAATCCAGCTTTCGAGCAAAAAAAACCCCGGCCTTAATTGGCTGGGGTTTATTAATCAGGGTGCATCTACTAATTTAATCTCCCGCCTCACACCACCTCTTTCAGGACACTTTGGCAGAATTTGCGAGAATTTGTGGTTTGGGGTGCGATCGCCAAAAAAAACCCGGCCAAAATTGGTCGGGAGTTAATTAATCAGGGTGCATCTACTAATTTAGTCTCCGGTTCGAGGTGCACCTGTTCGGGACAGTTTGGGTAAATTTGGGGAAATTCGTGGTTTGGGGTGCGATAGATCAAAAAAAAAACCCGCCTTAAGAAGGTCGCGAGTTAATTAATCAGGGTGCATCTACTAATCTAGTTCTCGTTTTTACAGCGATCATTTATAAAACAGTTTAAAATATACTCAATGAGTTTATTTTGATGAATTGATACCTGATTGTTTTTTTAAATTTATGCGAGTTATCAGCAAAAGAACCCTGAGAGACTTTTGGGACAAACACCCCAATGCAGAACCCAATTTATTACAATGGTATCAGCGAACGTCCGAGGCAGCATGGAAAAACCTAGCCGAAGTCCGCCAAGTTTTTCTCTGGGCCGATATCGTAGGAAATTTTACAATTTTCAATATCAGTGGCAACAACTACCGACTCATTACCTTTATCGATTATGAATATCAGCTAATTTTCATCCGTCGCGTACTAACTCATGCCGAATATAACAAGGAGAATTGGAAAAATGACAGTTGGTTTAAAAACTCCTAGCAACTACTATATGGAACTCATTACCACCTTTCCACCGCGTCCAATCACTAATGATGATGAATTAATCGCCACGCAAACTCGCATTAATGAAATTCTCGATCGAGCAAGTATCACCTCGGACGATCGGGATTATTTAAAAGTGTTGGGTACACTGGTGTATGACTATGAAGAAGAACACGAAGTTTGGCCTACATTGAAAGGAATTGGCCTGGTGAAAACATTAATACATGAAGATAACGTTTCGCCAGAAAAATTGTTAGAAATCTTTGAGAGTGAAGAGATTTTCAACGAAGTTATGATGAGCAAGAGAGAACTAACTGTCGGTCAATTAAAAAAACTCGGAGAGTTATTTCACATCTCGCCATCTGCTTTTGTGGACTAAAACTTTTCTCCAGCCTCACAGCACCTTTTTCAGGACAAATCTGATTTTTAACCGCGATACACGCAGATTAACACTGACAGGCGTTGATTTAGTGCTGATTTGTGGTATAGAGTGCGATCACAAAAAAAAACCCAAACCAAAATTGGTCGGGAGTTAATTAATCAGGGTGCATCTACTAATTTAGTCTCCGGTTCGAGGTGCACCTGTTCGGGACAGTTTGGGAAAATATTTGAGAATTAGCGATTTTGAGTGTAATACGCAAAAAAAAACCCGGCCAAAATTGGTCGGGAGTTATTTAATCAGGGTGCATCTACTAATTTAGTCTCCGGTTCGAGGTGCACCTGTTCGGGACATTTTGGGAAAATTTGGGGAAATTCGTGGTTTGGGGTGCGATCGCAAAAAAAAACCCCAAACCAAAATTGGTCGGGAGTTAATTAATCAGGGTGCATCTACTAATTTAGTCTCCGGTTCGAGGTGAACCTGTTCGGGACATTTTGGGAAAATATTTGAGAATTAGCGATTTTGAGTGTAATACGCCAAAAAAAACCCGGCCAAAATTGGTCGGGAGTTAATTAATCAGGGTGCATCTACTAATTTAGTCTCCGGTTCGAGGTGCACCTGTTCGGGACATTTTGGGAAAATTTGGGGAAATTCGTGGTTTGGGGTGCGATCGCCAAAAAAAAACCCCAAACCAGAATTGGCGGGGAGTTAATTAATCAGGGTGCATCTACCAATTAAGCTTCCTGAGAATTCCAGCGCAATCCGGACAACCTCAAACTTTATTCAGCATCACCGTCGATATCGCAAAAAAAAACCCCAAACCAAAATTGGCGGGGAGTTAATTAATCAGGGTGCATCTACCAATTAAGCTTCCTGAGAATTCCAGCCCAATCCGGACAACCTCAAACTTTATTCAGCATCACCGTCGATATCGCAAAAAAAAACCCCAAACCAAAATTGGCGGGGAGTTAATTAATCAGGGTGCATCTACTAATTTAGTCTCCGGCCTCACAGCACCTCTTTCAGGACACTTTGGCAGAATTTGCGATAATTTGTGGCGAGGGGGGCGATCGCAAAAAAAAAAACCGGCCAAAATTGGTCGGGAGTTAATTAATCAGGGTGCATCTACTAATTTAGTCTCCGGCTTCACAGCACCTCTTTCAGGACACTTTGGCAGAATTTAGGAGAATTTGTGGCGAGGGCGGGCGATCGACAAAAAAAACCCGGCCAAAATTGGTCGGGAGTTAATTAATCAGGGTGCATCTACCAATTTAGTCTGCCGCCTCACAGCACCTCTTTCAGGACACTTTGGCAGAATTTAGGAGAATTTGTGGCGAGGGCGGGCGATCGACAAAAAAAACCCGGCCAAAATTGGTCGGGAGTTAATTAATCAGGGTGCATCTACCAATTAAGCTTCCTGAGAATTCGATCGCAATCCGGACACTTACCAAGAAATTGGGTCTAAAGCCCCGTCCTTCTAGGACGGCTTTAATTAATTATCAAAGAAATGGGTCTAAAACCCCGTCGTTATACGACGGCTTTGAGCTAGAATAGAGAAGTCTACAGGCTCAAGACGCGTTGAAATAGCTACGATGAGAGCGCACCTAGACAGTTCGGAGGGGCAATGCTTAACTGCAACCCTGAAGACACCAAGCTTTTTGCTTGAGTAAAACGAAACATAGTCGCCTAGCGGGCATTGGGAGACTCTAAACGGACGTGGAGCGACGGTAAGACTACTTTGGTAGCGCGTTGCTGTGAAGCGTTAAGGAATCCTCGCTCATGAAAGGACGAGGAGCTATGTCAACACTAAAAACTCACAACTCTTTTCGGTGAACCAGAGTTGCACTAGCTTGGTCTGTCGGAACTAGCAAGACTTCGCTAATATTGACGTGGGGCGATCGCGTCGCGCAAAAATACACGACATCGGCTACATCGTCAGCAGTCAGCGGTGTCAATCCTTGATAGACATTTTTGGCTTTTTCTGCATCGCCGTGAAACCGGACATTACTAAATTCTGTTTCCACCAAACCCGGCTCTATTTCCGTCACCCGCACTGGTGTTCCCAAAAGGTCTTGTTTTAACCCTTCAGAAATAGCTCTCACTGCTGCTTTGGAAGCGCAATAAACATTACCTTTCGGATAAGCTTGGCGGCCTGCTATTGAGCCGATATTCACTACGTGGCCTCCGCCTCGGCTTACCATTCCCGGCACGATCGCACGAGTCATGTAAAGCAAGCCTTTAACATTGGTATCAATCATTTCTTCCCAATCTTGAAAGTTGCCTTCGTGCAGTTTGTCTAAACCACGGCTCAATCCCGCATTGTTAATCAGAATATCGATGTTTTTCCAGGCATCGGGAAGCGCCACTATCGCCGATTCAACTTGCGGGCGATCGCGCACGTCCAATTCTAGCAAATAAATCTCGTTCGCCGATGCGATGGATTTTGTTTCTACAAGTTCGTTTGCTAGTAGAGCGAGCTTTTCAAGACGGCGGGCTGCTAAAATTAGTTTGGCTCCACCTTTGGCGAATATCTTGGCACAGGCTGCTCCGATACCGCTACTCGCACCTGTAATGAAAACAATTTGATTTTGGATATAAATCATTTTTTGTCAGTTGTCAGTTGACTGTTGGCTGTTGACTGTTGGCTGTTGACGGTTGTCATTGGTTATTTGTTAGTTTTGTTATTTGTTAGTTGTTATTTGCTATAGCCTTTATGGCTATAGTGAGGTATGTTTAATTCCTTTAATGAGATTTTTTTATCTTCAAATATGTATCTCCTGTGACTAATAACCGCTAAGCTAATCCGCATTTAAATTGCATAGTAAAATAAAAATTTCCTCTTGTGGGGAGTAGGGGTTGGGCAGGAGAGCCCGCCCTCAACATACAAATTAAATGCACAACAGCTTATACCACTTACTAATCACGAATCACCAATCACCCATTACCCATGCCCCATGCCCCATGCCCCATGCCCCATGCCCATAACACCTATTTTATTACTTGACAACCCGCAATCGCACACTAACTGTTGCAATTCCGCCTTGTCGCATCAAAACTGCTGAAACCCACCGATTTTCGGGCGTAGCCGGAGCTTTACCTACTTTAAAAATTCCCCCGGCATTTAGCAACTCTAGCTCGACTTCTGAGGGATTAAAAAAGGTTTTTTCGGTAATGGGTTCCTCCAAAACAGTCCCTATTAAAATATCATCGCCGATCGGCTCTCGTACAATGGCATCAAAATAGTAATCTTCGCCTACCTTAACTTGCTCCGGCAAATTTACTTCAATTGTGGGAGGATTATTGCCAGAACTAAGCTGAGTTTGTTCTGCTAAAATCTCTTGACTAACTATTTTTTCACCTTCAAAGCGCTGCTGGGAACGGATGGTAGCTTTGAGAGTTAATTCTCTGCCATCCTTTTTTTGAGTGCCGGCAATTGTAGTTATGGTTTCTGCGAGAATCGCGCTACCTTCGGTTTTCCAAGATTTGATCTCGGTGCGATAATTTAAACTCGGATATCTCTCCCAGAGTTGGGTGAGGGCTTTTGCCATGCTTTGGGTGTTTAAGCCATCAGAATGAGTGAAACTCGGACTGTAAAATGCCATGACTGCTTTGACATCGCGCCGATTGGCCGCTGCGTCAATTTCTGTTAGCACTTTTGTGAGTGGGGCAGGCGCATTTGCAGGGGTTTGGGCGATCGTTTGGGGAGTCGCCCCGATCGCACCGATCGCTCTTACGGCACTCGGATGCAGCACCCCAGCACTTACCACTGTTAAACATAACAACATTTGAGCGATCGACTGCCCGCAGTTAAAGCCAAAAACGATCGCCCGTTGGCGCAGCCCTCGAAGAGGATCGGCTTTTTCGTCCCGACGGCTGCAAAAATACTGAGATGCACTTGGCACTAAATTCAAAAAATTACGCATTAGATGATAATTTGGTTATTTGTCAGGGGTCGTAGCTTGGGCAACTGTTCGCCTGCAACGAAAACTGACAGCGGAAGCAGGGACACGGCACAATCTAATTTTAGATGGCTGATTCAAAATTGGCTGAAACTGCCGGAATAATAAGCATAATAATCTAAAACCTCAAATATAAAATCGATTGACCTGTGGAACTTGTACTTGTAAAAGAAACAAAAACCTTGACAAAAGCCCCCCTCCGGTTGTTGGTTGCAGCTAGCGGCACTGGTGGACATTTATTTCCTGCGATCGCCACCGCTAGTCAGTTGAACGACTGTCAGATCGAATGGCTAGGAGTCCCAGACCGCATGGAAACCGAGTTAGTTTCATCCCTTTACCCCCTCCACACGATCGCCGTTGAAGGCTTTCAGCAGCGATTTGGACTCGGTACAGTGCGAATTTTGGGCGGACTCGTCGGCTCGATCCTTCATGTGCGGAAATTGCTCAAAGCGGGAAATTTTCAGGGAGTCTTTACTACCGGCGGTTACATCGCAGCACCGGCAATTCTAGCGGCCCGTTCTTTGGGTTTGCCGGTGATTCTCCACGAATCTAATGCAATTCCGGGGAAGGTGACGCGCTGGTTTAGTCCTTTGTGCACTGCTGTGGCGATCGGATTTGAAGCAGCAGCCCAGCATTTACCCCGCGCGAAAACCGTGCTTGCTGGTACGCCGGTGCGATCGCAATTCCTGACTCGCCAACCTCTAAATTTGCCAATTCCTGACAGCGTACCTGTAATTTTAGTCATGGGCGGCTCTCAAGGTGCTGTCGCAGTCAATAAGTTAGTGCGCGAGTGTGCTCCGGCTTGGTTTGATGCGGGTGCTTGGGTGGTTCACCTCACCGGAAATAATGACCCGGAGGCTGAGAGTTTGAAACACGAGCAATATTTGTCGATGCCATTTTACGACAATGTGGCGAGTTTGTTGCAGCGAGCAAATTTAGCAATTAGTCGATCGGGCGCCAGCGCACTGACAGAATTAGCAGTGACGGGAGTACCTTCTATTTTAATTCCTTTTCCTCACGCCGCTGACGACCACCAAAGATTTAATGCGGATGTATTTGCTAAAGCCGGCGCCGCCGTGGTATTCCGTCAAAGCGAACTGACAGCAGATGTGTTGCAAAGCAAAGTTTTGTATTTGTTAAGAGATTGCGAATATTTGGAAAAAATGTCTCAAGCTGCTGCTCAATTAGCGGTGACAGACAGTACAGAACGTTTGGCTAATTTGGTCAGGGAATTGGTAGTAGGGTAGGGAGTGTTAAAGTAAATAGGCGATTCCCTTCGGGATAGCTTCGCTTAACGAGAATTTGTAATAAGGAGAAAGTCAAATGGCCTACAGTGACTTTAATTTAGACAGAGTTTTGAAAACCTTTGACTTAGCTTATTCTGAAATAGTCGAAATCTTCACTCCTGCACCAGAGTTAGAGTACAGTAGATTACTGACAGAAACTTTGCAAGAAAATCTGCCTGTAGCTCTCGGTAGCAATACAGAAAAATCGCGTTCGGAACTGATTATCGCGCCGATTTTAATGGAAGTGAGAAAACTTTTGCACCATCGCGTGAGCTTATTTTCTGGCATTGATTTTACTGTAGATGCTGAAAGAGGGCTGAATGGGAATTGTGATTTTCTGATAAGTCGATCGCCAGAATTGTTGATTGTAAAAGCCCCAGTCATTGCTATTGTAGAGGCTAAAAAGGAAAACATTAATTCGGGATTGGGACAGTGCATAGCTGAAATGCTAGCAGCTAAAATCTTCAACGAGCGTGAAGGTAATGAGATTACCACAATTTATGGGGCTGTCACTACAGGAGATAGGTGGAAATTCTTAAAACTCGAAGGACAAGCGGTTTTTGTTGAGACAACCGAAACTTTGCTTACCAATTTGGGTAAAATTTTGGGAATTTTAGCATTGGGAATGGACGATCGCGCGCTTAATCCCTAATTATCACCAATATTCAATTTAACAAAATTAACTACCGATTCTAATCCTTCCTTTGTCTTCAAGTTAGTAAAAACAAAAGGTTTCTCCCCCCGCATTTTTTTCGAGTCCCGTTCCATCACGCCTAAATCTGCTCCTACATAAGGTGCGAGGTCTGTTTTATTAATTACCAACATATCAGATTTAGTAATTCCTGGCCCGCCTTTGCGCGGAATTTTATCGCCCGCAGCGACATCGATTACGTAAATTGTTAAATCTACTAACTCCGGGCTAAAAGTGGCCGCCAAGTTATCGCCGCCGCTTTCGACAAATACTAAATCTAAATCAGTGAATTTTTGTTCTAACTCTTCTATCGCTACTAAGTTAATAGAAGCATCTTCGCGGATGGCTGTGTGGGGACAGCCTCCCGTTTCTACGCCCAAAATTCGATCGCTCTCTAAAGCTTGACTCCGAACCAAAAACTGGGCATCTTCCTGAGTATAGATATCATTAGTAACTACAGCAATCTGGTAGTGCTGCCGCAGCGCCTTGCACAAAGCATCCAGTAAAGCTGTTTTCCCCGAACCAACTGGCCCAGCAATTCCTACACGAAAAGCACCCATAGCGATTTTAGATTTTAGATTTTAGATTTTAGATTTGCTGATTTTCAACTCCGAAACAACCGAGTTGTAGTTGTAGGGTGCGTCAGACGGAGTTATGGAACGATTATCGAGGCTTTGGGGTTCTGACGCACCTTACTAATTAGATTTTGGATTGTCTGATTTTCAACTCCTAAACAAGCGAGTGTACTGAGTTTCGTGCGCCATGCTAGCCAGTCCTAATCCCCAACTGCAACTGCCAAGCTCATCATCTTCTAATTTTAAAACTTCTTGCGTCGTACAGCTAATTTGAGACTGCAAATCTAACAGTAACTGTTGACCGGCGGTTTGACCGAGGGGAATCAGTTTCACGCCCGCACTCGCCAAATTGGCAGCCCAACTGTACAAATATCCTAACACGGCCGCTTCCTCTTCAATCTGCCAGTTGGCGGCGGCAATGCCAAAGCCGATCGCAAAATTGCACGGATTGCCGCCCAATTCCACCAAATCTTTTACACTTGTTGTTAACCCTGAAGAAACGGGCGATTCCCTGCGGGATAGCTTCGCTTCACGCAAATCCAGCAGCAACCTGACCAAAGTCCGCCCCATTTGCCAACTTTGCAAGCGCAACTCTTCTGTTTCCTTCGCAGCAGTCGCCCAAGCATTCCAGTAATTCAAAGCCGTCAAATCCCCTATCTGTGCCGCCCTCAAAGCCCTTACCACCACAGCGGCTTCTACTCGCACAGCCCCGAATTGCAGCGAATTTTCTAACCAATTTCTCAAATTAATCTCGCTGTCGATCGCACCGGTTTCTACCAGACTTTCGATTCCCTCAGAATAACTATAAGCTCCCACAGGTGCAAAAGCTAACTGCAACAAAGATAAAAGTTGATTGTTCACTGTTGACTGTTGGCTGTTGGCTGTTGACTGTTGACTGTTGACTGTTGACTGTTGACTGTTGACTGTTGACTGTTGACTGTTGGTTACAATGCCCAATGCCCAATGCCCAATGCCCAATGCCCCATTCCTAATGGTTGTGTCCATAAGCGCCCATTTCTGGCTGAAACGGCACAATTTCCTCTGTTACTTCCAAACCCATTTTTTCGAGCATTCCCTGCAACACAGAGTCGGGAGAAAGTCTTAAATAATTATCGGCAATTTCTAAAGCTACGTGACGGTTTCCTAAATGATAAGCCGCCCGCATCAGTAGCAGCGGACTTGATGCCCGCGCTGTCAGCACGAGTTCGGGTTTTGCACTTACCAGTACCAAACAGCTACCGTCTTCCGACTGCAATAAATCTCGATCGCGCAGTACCGTACCTCGGGGTAAACTCAGGTGGAGCTTTTCCCCCGTTTCTGTCTCGAATCGGTGGCGGCTGCGAGTGCGATCGTCGGCTGTCATTGGTAAAGTAAAGCTGACAACAGCATCGGGATTTGCAGGTAAATGTTTGGTGAAAGTTAGCATTTTTATATTCTATTCCTCAGAGCCATTCACTTGACATCTAGTTTTTGAGGAATATCTTTTTATAGCCGAAGGAATAAGGAAGACAGAAGTTCCCATCTTCAGCTCATGTTTCAAAAATTAAAAACGTTTTAATCGTGTTGGCGATCGCTATATCTCATTGCGACTTACAGCCAGTTGAAAAAAATTCATCTCTCTGACCGCTCCCGTTCTGGCCTTATTACCAAATTTATGTTATTTTGTCAAGCACTTTATCGCAGACGATCGCTTTTTTTGCAAAAAATTTTGCCTACCGTCTAGGAACTCGAACAATTTAAATCTCCAATATATTGTTGGGGGGAGGTAGCGCTTAGGCATCCTGCCTGCCCTGAACAAGCTTTTATGGAGAAGTCTAATAGAACGGGAGAGAAAGAAAGACTCAAACCCTCAAGCTTATTTATTGCCCGCTTGTTGCAGTCGCAGGAGCTCGGCTTGAATTTGCTGTTTGACTCCCGAATTCGCTTGCTGGAGCAAAGTGATCTGGTTGAAGCGACTCACTGTCAAACCCTGGCCTTCGATAACTTTTTTAGCTTGTTGGCAGTAATTCACCGCGATGCCACGAACACCTCCCGACAGCTTATTAATTTCCTGAGTTTCGTTGCACACTACTCTGGGAACCGAGCCCCCAGCCATTCCTTTAATTTCGTTAAAAGCTTCCACCCGTCTGGGTTCTATTGCCAACACAGCGCGAGCGTAGCTAGTAATTTCCTCGCTGCTAATTTCTTGAGCTTGGGCTGCTGCTCCGAAAACGAGGTTTGGGGATTGTGTGTATAAACCGGGAACCCATCCACTAGCCAAAGCTGCGGTGGAAATGATGCCTGCAAACAACGATTGTCGCAGTCTCCGGTTTAGGCTTAATTTAGAGGTGTTAAGTGAGGTGTTCATGGTCGTGGGTGATTGATTGCGTGTAGATAAAAATGACACAGCGCTTGGAGGCTCAATCTTTTTGAATCATGTGGCGGCTAAAAAGTTCCTGCCGTTGGTGACTATTTTGAATTCCAGCAGGATGCTTTAGGATTTGCTACGGCGATCGACTTTTTAGCAAATCCGATAATTTCATTCATTCTAGCATCTGTCGGAAGTGGACAAAATTCAAACTTGAGAGGGTAATTTTAATTACAGAGCGTTCCCGAATTGCCTCTGGCAATAATTCTCAAAGCGCAAATATTAAATAATTCTAAAAGTTATTGACAAATTACTCGCCTTAATAAGTCTCATCAAGGTACGGGCTAGCAAAGCTATCTTCCCGCCAGGGTTCCCGTTCCCCGTAGGGGTTCCCGTAGGGTAGGGTAGGGAAGCGTCTGGAAGGCTAGGTCAAATTTAGCAGCAATCACACTCATCAATTGCGGGGATGATTTATTGAATGTTAAGCCAATACGGTTCAGTTAAGCTCGATCCCCCCTAACCCCCCTTAAAAAGGGGGGGAGAAGAACTTACTCAAAGTCAACCCCTACTCCCCTTCTTAAGGGGGATGCGAGAGGGATCTCGCCCGGAATAAATAGTTTTAACCCAAGCGTATTGAATGTTAAGCGGTGGTGCATTTGTCGATCGAGAAAATCCCCCCTGCTTTGGCTGCTGAAGAAGCCACAGCCGGAACAATAATCATGTTTTACTACCCGAAGATAGAGACAGCAGCAGGGAACTAGACATTAAAATCTTGTTATCAAAATGCGCGCTAGTTGTTTTGGGCACTCAACGCCCAGGCCTCCGATTCCAGTTCTCGCTTCCTCCGGTTTGGGGCTGTGAAAACTTGTCTGGGAGTTACCCAGAAACCTGGTTTTTCTACGAAATAAAATCGTTACAGCCACCCGCAAGAGTAGACAACCCCGGAAAGCTGGAATTTTTGGGGCTCAGTTTTCTTGTCATCAATATCGCAAATAGCGAATTTTGGCAAGCATTATCGCAGCAATTTAACAATTATTAATTACCCATTGCCCATGAAAAGTCAAAAAGAAATTTGGCGAGTTATTCTTGCAGTAGCTATCAGTATTGTAGGGGTGCTGCACTTTGCAGTACCCGCACCTTTTATCAGAATTGTGCCGCCCCAGCTTCCTTACCCGGAAGCCTTGGTTTATATCAGCGGTTTTTTCGAGATTTTGGGCGGAATTGGGCTGTTAGTTCCTCCTGTCAGCAGGGCGGCGGCGTGGGGATTAATTGCCTTGTTTATTGCCGTGTTTCCAGCTAATATCAATCAAGCCGTCAACAACATTCCGATAGAAGGGATTCCCCACAACCAATTACTGTATTGGTTGAGGCTGCCTTTTCAAGCTGTCTTCATTGCTTGGGCCTGGGTTTATACCCAACCAGACGAAGGTAAACCCCGGGCTTCTATAGTTCCAGATAGAACAGAAAACGCCCAATGAAGCAGTTCGACTACCATGCGGATTTTAAGAACATCGACTTTCGACAGCACCCGGAACTTTATCGGGTAGGGAAAGGAGAACAGGGAGTGCTTTTGGTGGAACCCTACAAAGGAGAAATTTTGCCTTTCTGGAGATTTAAGACTCCTGAAATTGCCAGGGAGTCCAGCAGCAAAATTTACTCCTTGTTTTTAGAGTATCTCGATGCCGATGATTTTGTGGGAGCCGACATGGCTCGCAAGTTCTTGCAGATGGGGTATACTCGATCGCGTCGCTACGCCAACCACAAAAGCGGTCGAAAATACCAGCAAAACCCTCAGAAACTGAAGTCTGTTGCTGAGCAAACCGCCGCTCGAAAAGATATTTTGCCGCTAGAAGCAGATCCGGTGAAAGCAGAATCCGCCGCCATTTTTCAAGAGAAATGGATGCTGGCCAAAATCAACGAGAAATATCTCGAACTTTTAGCCAGACACCGGCAGATGTACGAATCTTATTTAGTCAACGCTGAGGATTGACATACATTTACGAAAACTCAGAACTTACACTTTAGCCCCGTCGGCAGCAGTGTAGTTGTGCTTGCCTATCTGGGCCGCACCTATTTGCGTGGCCCTACTATTTACTCATCTTCTTCTTCTGTTTGCCACTGTCGCCAAATTTCAAAGGCATTAAAGCCCCTGTATTGCAGGTAATTCAAGACTTTGCCCTTGGTTTTCGGATCGGCTTTACCCCAAGTATCGATCTTGTATTTCCGCATGACTTTGGCTTTTAATTCGGCCAGTTTTTCTGCTTCGGAGTCCTGATTTTCGGCAATTTCTTCTTCCCAGACTTGCTCGAACAAATCGTTGGTAATTCCTTTTTGCAGGCACTTGCGCTTGATGGCCGACTTCCCGTATTTGCCTGCACCAGAGGCGATCGAGTTTGCCACCAAGCGAGTGTCGGACTGATAGCCGCGGTCTTGAATTTGCGCGATCGCCTCCAATATTTCCTCATTGCCAAAACCTTTCTCTTGCCCCTTTTTGCGAAGTTCAGAGGCACTGTAGTCTTTGCGGGACAAGAGAAAATAGAAATAGTCAAGACAGCTCATCAGTTAAATTGAAGGGTGGCGCGCAAATACTCCTGTAGCGAATCCCAAATCCAGTCGCCTTGCTATCGGCTGACTGCATCACGCGCGGCGAAGCTATCCCGCAGGGAATCGCCTTTATTCTTCTGTATCCTCCTCTTCATCATCCACTTCCACATCCGGTCTGTCCACATCGATCTGAATCAAGCGAATGTGCTTGTATCCGAGCTTAATTTCAAACTCGTCTCCCGGCTTTAATCCCATTTCTTGGGTATAATTTGCCCCGATCACGATCGAACCATTCTTGTGAACGCTAGCTCGATAACTCGCTTCTCGCCCGCGTCCGTCTGCTTTCGACTTCTCTAGCTCAATGCCCTTAGCAGCTAACACTGCATCGTAAAACTCAGCCAGATTAATCCGGGTTTCTCCACTTTTGCTGACCGTGAAGTAGCCGCAAAGCTTTGCAAGTTCTCTGCGTGGCAAATCACTGCCTTTGATTTTTTGAAGCAGACCTTTTCCTGTTAAGGGTGCTGTAGCTGTTTCTGCCATTGACCGTACCTCGCTTATTGGACTTTACTTATATCAATTACAACACATTAGATTAACTTTGTTTCACTGTCAATACTAATAATTCTGAATATTAAGATTCTGGAGAAATTTCTGCGGCCTCAAGACCGGGGGTGCAAGTAAGGATGCTCGAAGGGCGATCAATTTGCTCCTCGCGGCCCAAATCCTTGCGTAAGCCTCTCTTGCGATCGCGCGGGGAATTATTGTCGCAAATTAAATGCTTTACTTTTTTACAGTAAAGTCTGTTCCCTGCATTCACCAATCCCCGATCGAGTCTGTGGTCAAGGTAAAAACAAGACAGCCATGAATCGAAATACCTAGACCCCGGCCGCTGCAAATCTGCCGAAAGCATTTACCGGCGCGGGGTTAACTTTTACCTCAACAAGACGAGGCAGCACTTGTTCTCGATGCCACTGCCAGCTACTTGTAAACCCTATTTTTCGGGCGGGAAATCCCCTCAAAACCCCAAATACCAACGGGCAATCTTCTATTAAGGTGTTGGGCATATAACTTGCACAGAACGCAGTCTGGGGAAGGCAATCCGGTAAAAATTCAAGGAAATTTCACCTCTTCGTTGAACCGGTTTAAGCTCAAACCCGACTCAATGGGCGCTGTGGCAGAAACATCGGGCAGCCACTAAGAGGGCAATAGTTTTGGGAGCATCTCACCTTTGCAGCCCTCCGCTAGAAATTGGAGTTTTGAGGCAGGAGGCAGGAGGCAGGAGGCAGAAG
>NZ_JAUBTT010000191.1:0-6898 GCF_036705125.1 Microcoleus sp. B7-D4 | reverse complement strand
ACTGAGGGATAACCGCTCCCATGCTCCCGATGAAGTAAGAAGCAAATGTCGAGACTTGTCTAGTATTTGTGTAGCAGAATAAAACTGCACCGAACACCAGGGCAATGATGTTATCCCGTCCTGGTAGGGTCAAGGGAATCGCAACAGCTAAGGCCATTGAGAGAGACCCTTTAATATTCCCTAAAACCAAAATGTGCTGCCAGCGTAGCGGAATGGGGCGATCGAACCAACGCAGCCCCGCTAATAACAAATAGACCGAGAGAATCCGTCCCAGTTGATAGGCCAGAATGACGAATAAAATGGATGGCAAAATTCTCCACAGCGTCAGCGGGTTAATTTCAATTCCAATCAGCAGGAAAATAAACGTATTGACGCCAAAACCAGCGTATTCCCAGAAACTCAGCAAGGTAATCCGATCCGAGGCAGACGAACTGCGAGGCAGCCCAAGGTTGCCAAAAACAAGTCCGGTGATGACCACCGCCACTGCGCCCGATACGCCTAAAAATTGTCCGATTTGGAAGGTTCCCAATGCGAGAGCGACGGTTAGCAAAAGGCTACTCAACGGATCGTTTAAGCGAACAAATATCGGCACGCTCAAGTAACCTAAAACACCCCCGACCACTGCCCCACCTAATGCAACCACGAGCAGTTCCTTCACGCCTTGTATAGCTGTGAGAGAGCCTGTCGCATAAATTACCAAAACCAAATTAAATGAAATTAGAGCAGCCGCATCATTGAACAGAGTTTCTCCCTCAACAATGGTGGACAATCGAGAAGGCACACGGATCTCTTTAAAAACCGCAATCATCGAGACTGTATCAGTGTTTGCCAGAATGACTCCGATCAGCAACGCTGGAATCCAGTCTAGCCCCAGCCCAAATTTAACCAGAACAGCGATAATTGCTGAGGAAAAGATCGAGCCTGGACCCGCCAGCAGGGCGATCGGCTTAAAGGTGCTGCGGAGACGGCTGATATCAGTATTGATAGCTGCTTCAAAAATCAGAATTGGTAGGAAAAGATTTAATACTAAAGAGGGGTCTAAACCAATTCGACGCGACAAGACCTCCGTAATGGGCAAGCCTGCTAACACTAAGCCCGTCACATAGGGAATTCGCAACCGTTGAGTTACGAGTGCCACAACAGTTGCAATCAGCAGCAGAATGATCAAGATGATGACCAATTCAGGAATGGCTCCTGCCGTTTGGCTATTTGTAGCAGGATTGCTGCCCAAGGGAGGTGCTTGCGCTACAATCGACTCGATCGCCGATACTCCTGTCATAAACTCGTTTTCCTCAAAGAAATTGACAGATTAACTACGCTTTTAGCTGGCAGGAGACGGTTCACTTTGCAGCAGGCGGAACCGCAATGTAATTGTCTTTCTTATATTACCTTGAATTTAGGTAGCATCACAGACACGCCACGTCAGAATCTCCCAACGTTTAAGGACAGGTTCAGCAATCACGATTTCATTTTCTCTTGCCTCCAGGACGATCAAATAATCTCCCTGGTTAAATCTGTTATTGTAAATTCTTGCTTGTTCTTCTGGCACCAACCATCCTTGAAGTGCACCATATAGACCGCCAGCAGTTGCAGCAATCCCACTTCCAAAGCAAGTTGCTAAAATGCTTTCCACCGCTACTGCCTGACCAATACCGGGAATTAGCAGGCTGCTGAGTCCAACAATTAAGGCTAGTGAACCTAGTCGTATGCTGCCTAATATAGCGCCTACTTGTGCGCCTGCTGCTCTTGTAATTAAAATTTGCTGCACACCCAGAGAGTCCAAATCATCATTGTCAGAAGGTTGAGCAATCACAGAAATCTTGTGCATGGGGAAGCCCTTGCTTTTTAGCTCAACTAGCGCCTGCTCTGCGTTTCGATGATTAGTAAATAGGCCGCTAGCACGTTTGAGATTTTGGTAATTCATGAGAGATATTCAATATTCAACGCTACAAAATTGGTAAATAGTGTGTAAAGTCGCTTGCAATGCCCGCATCACAAAAACCGCTTAGCTCAGAGGTGCAAAACGTTTTAGCAAAGCTGACAAAGCAATCATTGGCAGTCCGAATCCGATACAAATTAAGCCTTGGATTGCGGTCAAAGCTTGAGTCTCGAATAACTGATTCATAATGCCCCATTGGCTAAACAGGAATTGGAGAATGAAAATAGCCCCAATGCCGATCGCCACAGCATAGCCAACTGATTCATCTTTACCGCGTAGTTTGGCGACGCTCGCCGGAACGAAGCGACTGATGCTTAACAGGTAAAAAGCTTCGGCTGCAACCAATGCTTGAATTGCCATCGTCCGGGCTAGAGCTTCATTGCCTGTGGTTTGGACGATCCATTCAAACATCCCAAAGATCGCAATCCAGTTAAATACCGAAACTGTCAAAATCCGAGTCGTCAGCCTGCGAGACAGAAGCGGTTCATTGGCAGGTCGAGGTGGCTGTTGCATGACATCGGGAGAGGGCGGCTCAAATGCCAACGGTAAGCTCAACGCAACTGAACTGACCATATTCAGCCAGAGAATTTGTACTGGCAAAATGGGTAGCGGGGTTGCCAGAAGTACGGCAATCAAGATGGTCATGGACTCTCCACCATTCACGGGCAGGATGAAGGCGATCGCCCGCAGCAGATTCTTATAAACCGTGCGCCCTTCCTTAACTGCTTTCTCGATCGAAGCAAAGTTGTCATCCGTCAGAATCATATCTGCGGCTTCTTTTGTCACTTCAGTGCCCGTGATGCCCATCGCTACCCCAATATCAGCTTGCTTCAGGGCGGGAGCATCGTTAACTCCATCTCCCGTCATCGCCACAATCTCGCCATTAGACTGAAGTGCTTCGACAATGCGGAGCTTTTGTTCTGGTGCGACACGAGCAAATACGCAGCTTTGTTCGGCAGCATTGGCTAATTGCTGCTGATTCATTTGAGCTAGTTCTTGACCGGTAAAAACGGGAGCATCTTGGGTTTGATTTAGTCCCATTTGGTGGGCGATCGCTGATGCTGTTTTGGCATGGTCGCCGGTAATCATCTTGACTTGAATTCCCGCAGACCGACAGGCTTGAATCGCTTGAATCGCTTCGGGGCGAGGCGGGTCGATCATGCCTTGCAGACCCACAAAAGTTAACCCTTGCTCAATATCATAATGCTCAATTGAAGATTGAGAAGCGGGTACAACTTTCTTGGCAAGTGCCAGAACTCGTAACCCTTTTTTCGCCATTCTGTCCACGGTTTGCTCGATCGGCGCGGGGTTGAGGGATCTCGCCTCTCCCTGTTCATCGAGTATCTGGCCACACCGCTTGAGAATTGCCTCAATTGAACCCTTGACATAAATCAAGCGTTGTGGACGATCGTCATGTAAGGTTGCCATGTATTGAAACTGAGATTCAAACGGCAGTGTATCGAGCCGCGAAAGCGATTCCTCGAGTTTCTCAGTAATTAACCCCGCTTTTTGGGCTACCGCAACCAGCGCCCCTTCCGTTGGACTACCGACTACAGTCCAGTTCCCGTCTTGCACGTCTAGATAAGAATCGTTGCACAACAATCCTGCTTGCAGGCATTCATATAAGGCAGGTGCGTTCGCCAGGTCAACCGAGTGTCCGTTTACAGAAATTTTCCCGTCTGGTGCATATCCTCCACCGCTAACCCGATATCGCTTTCCACCGGCATCAATCTCCTGAACTGTCATTTGATTCTCAGTCAAGGTTCCGGTTTTGTCGGAACAAATCACGGTGGTGCTGCCCAGCGTCTCAATTGCCGGAAGTTTGCGAATAATGGCGTCCTGCTTTGCCATTTGAGAAACCCCGATCGCCAGTGTCACCGTTAAAATCGCGGGTAAGCCTTCAGGAATTGCGCTGACGGCAAGCGCCACAGATGCCTTGAACACCTCAACCCAAGAAAATCTCTGGGCAATGCCTGCGACAAAGGTGAAGGCAGCCAAACCTAAAATGACATAGAGCAAGGTTTTGCTAAATTTGTCAATTTTGCGACTCAGTGGCGTTTCCAGTGTGCTACTTTGCTGCATGAGTTGGGAGATGTGTCCGGTCTCGGTCATGTCACCAATGCTGACGACCAGTCCGCGTCCCTGTCCAAACGTTACCAGGCTTCCGGTATACGCCATGTTCGTGCGATCGGCCAGTGCAGCGTCTGCCTCTAGCGCCTGGGATTGCTTCTGGATCGGGACAGATTCTCCCGTTAACGCTGACTCATCGACTTGTAAGTCACGGACTTCGATCAGCCGCAGATCCGCAGACACTTTATCCCCAGAAGACAGCAAGACGAGATGGCCGGGAACCAGTTCGCTGGATGAAACCACTTGCTTTTGACCGTTGCGGAGAATGGTTGCCTCAGTTGCAACAGATTTTGCTAAAGCGGCGATCGCATTCTCTGCCTTTGACTCTTGAACGAAACCAATGGTGGCATTCGTCAGAGCAACCCCAAAAATTACCCCTGAATCAATCCACTCTTTCAGAAATGCTGTCACTATGCCAGAGGCTAACAAAATGTAGATTAGCGGCTGATTCAGTTGCTTAAGAAATCGCAACCAGGCACTTTGTGGCTTCTGAGCCATTAGTTGATTGGGGCCGAGGATCTCGCGCCGTTGGGCTGACATGTGGGAAGATAGACCTATTTCCAGGTCAGTCTCTAAAAGCCGAGCTACTTTCTCGACAGAGAGGTGATGCCAAGAGTGTTCTACTAATTTTTCTACATTCGTTGCAGTCATAACGTTTGTTGTCAAGCCAAGTGCTTCTCTGTTGTTTCGTCTTGTTTCTAGCGTCATTGATGAATGTGAGGGAAAAGTGATAGACTGATTTCTGTTACTCACATTTGGATCACATTTGCTTCCTATACTTAGGAAAAGAACCGACTGAGATAGCTTATAGACTTGCAAACCTTAGTTCACTGGATTTGATTTATGGTTGACTGTTGACTGTTGACTGTTGACTGTTGACTGTTGACTGTAGAAGGAGGGGTCAAAAAAATGAAAATTGCGCGAATTATTTGTTGGCAGCTTGATTCAACTTTCCGCCAGACTTGCGAAGCGCGGATTTGATATCATTCCGGCGCAGCCCGAATTGATATAAAAAGCATTCCTTTTGATGGATGAACTATGGTACATTTACTTGTTGAGTTCAAATGCTCAAAGACTTCATGCTGAGGTTTATCGGCAAAATTGCGTTTCCCAACAAAAAAAACAAACAAAGAATATGCAATTATTAAAGCTATTTGTGCAAGGAATCAGCGTCAGCACAGTTGCAATTTTGGGTTTAGGTGCTTGCACCCCCCCCAATACTTCACAGACAACTGTTCCATCTCCTTCTGCTCCCACAACTGCCACTGGAAATACGACTGTTCCCACCACTCCTGCGCCTGCAACCACCGCACAGACGCCTCAGAATCAAGACATTGACGATATTGCCGATCGCGTAGAAGAGGCCTTAGACTCCGATGGCACCCTCAAGCAATTCGATTTGGAAGCAGACGATCGGGATAATTCGATTGTGTTAACAGGGCGCGTTCAAACGGCAGAACAAAAAGCATTGGCAGAACAAATTGCTCGGCAAACAGCAGCGAATGTTTCAATCAATAACGAAATCGTCACTCAGTAGTTATTAATCCTCAAGCGGCAAGAGTATTGGACGCTTCTTGCCACTTGAGGAATTGCTCGATCCCAGCCAGGAAACCTATGGATTTGGCAACCTTATTTGACTGGATGCGATCGCAAAAATAAATAGGACGGGCTCTCCGGCCCATCCCACAAAAAAAATAACTCTTGTGGGATGGGCCGGAGAGCCCGTCCCATCATCAATTGATGAAAAGGATTTTTGCAAGAGGTCTACTCGATGCGATCGCAATATTGAAAGAATAAACTTATTCAACAATCTCGTAACGGACTAACTGGCGAACATTTTGACGTGATAACTGGAGCTCTTGCGCGATCGCTTCCTCTATGTGGGTTGCGTCAGTCATTGGCAATTCTAATTCCAATCGCTTCAAAATCGGTTCTGCTGTTTCTACCGCAACCTGGGTTGTTCCTTGTTTTCGGTTAATCACTGCGTTGATGAGCAATATATTGACAGATACCGTTGCTTTAAGCTGGGTATCTGCCTGAAGTTTATTCTTTGCGATCTGGGGTTGTTGTAATTCTTGAGCCATTAGGAAACTCGAGCCAACCCAAAACGCGATCGCCACAAACGGCAATGGCAACCAAAACTCTGCACCTGATGCTTTTAGCCAACGTCTAATCATCCGCTATTCTTTTCCATCCATTCTGAGCCTAATACTATCTATTGGCACTTTAATACAACTTAATATCTCCTAAAATCTAGCTTAAAGAAGATGCGCGAATCACCTCAAACTCTAATAATTATGAAAACTGCAAGCTGCGAAGGAGGCGAGCCGAGATATGAGAGTTTTGCTGGTGGAGGACGACCCAAAGCAACTGATGCCGCTTCAAACAGTGCTGTCTCAAGCAGGGCATAGCGTGGATGGGGTAAAAGATGGAGAGACGGCCCAGTGGCTGTTATCAGAAAAAGAATATGATTTGTTGATTTTGGACTGGATGTTGCCACATATCAGTGGGGTAAATCTCTGTCGTCAATATCGATCGGCAGGGAAAACAGCGCCGATTTTGATGATCACGGCAAGAGACACCACGCCGGAAAAAGTAACCGGGTTAGACGCAGGTGCAGATGATTACCTGGTGAAACCGATCGACTTGGTTGAATTCATGGCACGAGTGCGGGCATTAAGACGGCGATCGCCCCTTTGGCAAGGAGCAATTGCTAGGATGATATTTTCCTAGACTTGTAGGTAATACTCACGACAATTGGTGTAGACTGAAGTAGCCTGCATAAAACCATCAGTAATGATGACTTGGACTTTCTCTCACTTCTCTCAA
>NZ_JAUBTT010000190.1:0-6927 GCF_036705125.1 Microcoleus sp. B7-D4 | reverse complement strand
TCTCCCTGAAGCCAATCTAAAGCTGTCGGCTGCTGACCGTCTTGACCTAACCCAAAACTAAGGGTGCGCTGCCCATCTAAGTCGAGCAGCAGGACGCGGCACTTACTTGCGGCGAGGCAAGCTCCTAAGTTTAAAACTGTGGTACTTTTCCCCGTACCGCCCTTGAAATTGAAAATAGCGACCTTCAACATAAAATCCTATTAAGGTCTAATCATTGTTTAGCTTAACAGTTTTATGAGCTTAAGTGTTAAAATCCTAATATATTAAACGTCTAATATGTTTAACCGTTTATGGGTAATTCTGAGGTCAGCCGCAGATTGGCAGTTAAAGTCTGAGGTATTTTGTCTGGCTGGTTAGACCCAACGATCGACCGGGGCGATTGCTCTTTTGAGTAACGAGCGCACGTCGGCAAGGCTTGCGGTCATTGGTTAAACACTTAAACGTATTATACCTTTAAGTCTTTAGAGTAAGTTTCTCCCATAGCTGGCGAGTGAGGCAACTGAAGCAATGTCGCGCTTGGCATAGCGTTCCACCGCGATCGCAGTGCTGCCGTATGCTGATAAGCTGCTACGCAGCTTAGTAGTTGACAGGGCGGGCTGGCATACGAGTGAAAAAGTGGTTGTTCCAGAAGGAATCTTTCTTGAGTATTTGCCGCCTTATTCTCCTGAACTTCAGCCAGCAGAAAGGCTGTGGTGTCTTGCCGATGAACTGAAAGTTAATAAAAGTTTTGACAGCCTTGATGATGCGAGAAGAAGTGCTCGCCTCGCGCTATCAAATTTTAGCGACGACCATGACAGAGAGAATCAAAAATCTTACCTTTTATCCTTGGTGGCCAGAGCCAGAAATTTTAGCCACAGGATAACTGATAATTTTCCGCTTCTACTAACTTCATAATTGCTATCTATTCATTTCACACGCTCGCAAGTGGACAGAGAAACTTTTTTGCTGCTCGTCAATTAGCAAGCTTTATTGAATTTTAGACAATTTTCTCTTCTTCCTTTCAACTATAAAAGTTCTTTTTATTGGACGATCGCGAGCGCAAGTTTCTTTACTCCCGACGATAAAGGGGGTAACTAACCCGGATTTGGTATGACCAAGGAAGGGCTAAATCATGAAAACATCTCTAAATTTGACAGCCGCCCAATTAGAGCAACTAAAAGCGCATTTGTTCCCTGGCGACGGTCAAGAAGCTGTTGCTATTGCACTTTGCGGTCGCCTTGTTGGAAATGGCACGCATCGCTTGTTAATCCACAAAATTGTGCCAGTACCTTACGAATACTGTTCCCTTCGTACTCCTGACCAAGTGAGGTGGTCAACTAATATCCTCATACCATTCCTCTGTGAAGCTGCCAAGCGCCGCAGGGGAATTCTCAAAATTCACGGACACCCTGAGAATTTCCCCCACCATTCTGATATTGACGACGAGGCTGACCGCCACCTTTTCCCGTCTATCTACGGCTGGGTAGAGTTGCGTCAAATTTATCAGCCCACGACCGAACAGTGAAGTTAGGGCAACAGCGATCGCTGTTGCCTGGTAATAATTCCCATAATAGTAATTTTGGGAACTATCCAGGGTTTAATGAGTTAAATCGCGATGAATAAAATTCGCTATGCTTGCCAATCCCTCTAGCTCCAACCCCCGTCTAGCTTCTGACATTGAAATCACCCCCCTGGTTACGGCTTCAAGCCTCCTATCGGCGTGGGCGGAGTTCTTAGAACTCGATGTCGCGGCTGGGGACGCAGCACCGGATACCGCCGATACTTACCGCCGCCAGTTGCGACTGTTCGTGTCTTGGTGCGATCGCGCCGACCCCCAAATCAACCTTGCTAGTGCGACAAAGGATGATATTAAGCGCTACCGCCGCTGGTTGGTGGAAGACAGGAAATTGAAGCCTGCGACTGTGGCCCTGAAATTATCGGTAGTCAGGCGTTTCTACGATGCGGCTACATCCAAGGGGCTGATTTTGGTCAACCCCGCCCTCAGCGTGAAGCCACCGAGGGAAAAGCGAGATGCTGCTGAGAAGGTGACTTACCTGGAAAAGTCGGAAGTGGAGAAGTTGCTGGCTACGATTAAGAGCGACGGCAGCGTGAAGGCACTGCGGGACAAGGCGCTGCTGGTGATTATGACGCTGGAGGGACCGCGCACGGTGGAGATGCACCGGGCTAATATTGCTGATTTGGTACAGCAAGGCAATAATTTGGGGATTCGGGTGGAGGGGAAGGGCAGCATTAGGATTGTGCCGCTAACGCCGGAAATTGCGCTCGCTCTGATGAATTACTTGGAAGCGAGAAAAGCGATGGAAGTGCTTGCGCCCTCTAGCCCGCTGTTTGTAGCTGTGGGATACCGGGCAGGTGGGCAGCGGATTAGCCGCCGGGGGATACGGAAGGTTGTAGACGGCTATTTAAAGGAAGCAGGGCTGAAACATTCGCCGGGGCGCACGATATCGACCCACAGTTTGAGACATACGGCGGGAACGCTGGCGCTGCGAGCCGGGGCAGAACTGCGGCAAGTGCAGGACTTGTTGGGGCATAAAGACCCCAGGACGACTTCTATTTATACTCACGTAGCGGAGCGATGGGCCAATAATCCTGCTCTGAAGTTAGGGATTACAATTGGGCAGTAAACGATCAGAGCTACTTTGCTATCAAAGTAGGCCCAAAACTAGCTGTCGCTGACAAAAAAGAGGAAATTCGAGTAGATGATTTTCAGGATGATTGTAGCATAATTTGTCTAATTTGTTTGAGGATTCGCATGATGTCATAAAGTTGATTGCGATAGGGGAGTAACAGGGAGAAAATATTAGATAAATCGTATTGAGGGTTAGGTTGAATTAGAAGTTTAATAAATTGGAATTCATCACCGTTTGTGATTAATCCATAAACGGGGCGTTCTGGGTTGGGGTTTGCCATCAAGTAGGTGAGGGCTTGGGGTAGGGCAACAGAAAAGGCGATAGTTGATTTAGATTCTACAACTAATACCCAGAGTTGCTGTTGAATAATGAGGGTGTCGATGCGTCCTCGCAGCATTTCGTCTCTGTCTTCTAGGAAGAGTTCAACTTCCGGTTCTGTAGTGACAAAAAAGGGTTCGTCGTATAAGCCGGTTAGAGTTAATAAGGGAGAAATGACTAAGTGATTGATGGTTCCTTCGGCTAAGGAACCGCGTTTGCGATGACGAATAAATCGGTTTCTGATTTGGTCTAGTGCGGCTGTTTCTGGGTCGGTGAGTTCGGGTAAGTTTTGATTCCATTCAGGAAACAATTGTGCGTTTTCTGTAGGACGGAGATTAAATTTTTCTTCCAGATTGTCTAAGCTAGTGATGGTTTTGGAAATCGGTTTAGTTTGAACCATAGCTCTAATGCAAGTGAAGGTGGATAATTGGTAGAGAGTGTCGGTGAATCTCTCTATAGTATATGAGTATATGGTGAAGTTAGCAAACTTTAACTAACATTTCTTCTGTCAACTTATAATGATGTAAAACCATCAGTTGATGAGCCTTTAAAGTCTCGAGCGCATAAGCCCGACCATTCAAATCGCTAAACTCAACTTCAAAAACTCCCGGTTCGTACACTTCAACCAAACCCTTATTTTAGGCGATCGCCCTGACGGGGTGACAAGCAACCTGAAAGCTAGCAAGACTTGCGGTTTAAACCGATTAATCTCAAAAAAGATGGAGGAATGCGAAGCCTCACGCTGGCTACGCCTACGCCATTTTTTCAGGTTTCGACAACGGAGAAGGAAGCTGGGGGGCGATCGTAATCATCATTATTGTCAATAGACCTGTCAATAAGCCGGGTTCTTTTTTAGGTTAAGGAGCTTCAAAGCTTTATCTATAAATGGTCGCAGAGTAGTTGTTACCCCGTCAGGCGATCGCCCGGAGAAACGTAGAAAACCACCATCGTCAGTTTTTTGACACCGTTTTGATACAGGTTTGATACCGTTTTGATACCCTAATGTCCCCTGTTCAGTCGTTTACCACTAAAAAGAGAATCGGCGATGGGACTTGGGGAAAGCTGACGCGCATCTCGCATTGTACTTTTTGAAGCCTAAACCTCTTAATGCAACGACGTTATTATCAAGCATGGGCTGAGCGAGTTTTACTTCCCGGTTAAAATTTTATTTTCCTGACAATCCACACATCATTTTACCCTAAAAATTGTCACCGTAACCTATGAGTTAAACAGTTGCCACCTCACCGATCAAAGCCTGATATTCATCACTTGAAAAGGGGCGAAAGCCATCATAACATTGAGAAGTTATATTACACAGCAAGCGAAACTGAAGCGGTGTCGGTGGTTGATTGACACGCTCTACGCGCACCTCTACCAAACTGGGATTTATCAATAAAACTTCAAAAATCTCACTATTCAAATATCGCGGACAATACCCGACAATATAGTGGTCTTCTGTATTTAAAGTCAATGCTTTAGAATCATAATGATTTTGAAATTCGTGAGCTAACCATAACTTTTCTCCAGTCTCTAAGCGGTTAACTCGCTCAATTGCACATTGTGGCAAATACCTCAGTCCATGCAAGAAAAAGTGAAGGCGATACCGCCCTTCTGAATCTAGTTCGGGACACGGAAAAACAGTAAGCGTATCTGTTTCTCGTCGCCCACCGCTGCGGGCTAACATGGCAATTGGATCTCTTTCATGCTGAGAAAGATTTAGCCAGTGAATAAAACTTGAGTAATCGGGGCGATTTTTTGGCATCAACCGATTAGCAAATACGGGAAATAAGTAAGTTGATGTATAGACTTTACCTAAGCGCGGAAACGAGGCTAAGGGTTCAAAACCGCACTTTTCTTGAGCTTCTAAAACGCCTTGTGTGTATGTAAATTCGTAGTTAATTCCATCAAATGTTAGCCTGCCAATGGGAAACCAAGAGCGGCTATTTTGGTCTTGCCAAGCCAAAAAAAGTGTTGATTTTGTCTTCACGGTAGCGCTTTCCTCAAGGTAAGTAGTCTGTGTTGATTAAATTCAAGAATCTTTTGGGCAAAATCGGCGGCAATAGGCGAGATACGAGTGTTAGGAATTCGATTTAAAATATCTAGTATATTCGCCTTTGAGATACCTTCAAGTCGCTCAAGCCATATATGCGCTGCATTCGGATAACAACGTGCAGCGTACTCAAATACATCAACAGTTTTGAGAGGCTTTTTATCATCAACGTTACCATAAAAAGCTGAGAAACATTTGTTAGCATAAAACTTTACTGAGCGGTTTTGCCTTTGTTCATCAGAGAGGTCGCGACCTAAGCTAGAAGCGTGATCGTAAGTGGGTGCTAGGTGTACTGTTTCAGATGTAGTGGACGCTAGGTGTGCTGTTTCGGATGTAGTAGACGCTAGGTGTACTGTTTCCCCTGAAGTAAGCATTGCTTTATTTTGGATAACACCCCAGTTTTCGTGGTGGCGATCGCCATTGCCAATCCACGCATCTAACAGAAGATAGCCGACAAACACTTCTACAGCTTTTTGGATGCCACTGGGTACTGTGCAACCAATAGGTAAATTCACAGATTCATCAGAGATAATTCTCAACACTAGATCAATTGTATGTTGCGACAGGTTGTAGGTTGCAAAGGTGGGGTAATTTGGCACGATGGGAGTAAGAAGTTCGTTACCGTGAACGAGGGTGCCACCGTTGGGTAAAAAGTAAGAAGAGACTACACCGAGATTCCCCTCACTCGTGGCGGCCAGTTCATAATTAGCATGAGGAATTCCCAGTAATTCGCACAATTCGGAGGCCACTTTCTCTGCCCAATCTTCGCCTAAATCAAGTCTTGCTTGTTTGTACAGGCAGCGGCCGAGTTCTGGGTGTTCAAACCAAAACTTATACTTACTCCCCATTGCTTCCTGATTAGAAAGTTCGTAAGCTTCTTGGGTGACAATAATGATGGGGAATTCATCGGACATAAATTGTTCAACCTATTTCTTTTGCCACACTCGCAGTTCACAAATACAAGGCTGAACTGAGCATTAATCGTGATCGCCTCTACTCTCGATCTTTTTTGAGACTATTAACTCAAACCCTTGTGTAATAAGCCGTTCAACTTTCTTGTCCCCATGTGTGCGCGATGCCATAAATAACTCATCCTGTCCCTTCTTCTGCAAGCTCTAAGCGGTGTGTGTAAGTGTTGACGAATTGCCCCGAAAACAGAGATTTCACCATTACCTGAGCCCCAGAAACAGCTCTAACGACATATTTCTGAACCTCACCGCAGAACCTCACCACCGAGCCAACTTTCAGCTCAGACGGTGCTATTTGGGGTACTTTTGTCTCATAAGTAGGAATAGCATGATTTTCGGGCTCTATCGCCTGATATGAAGCTGCAACTCCCATCCCTTCTGTTGTTAATGTCTCCCTAGGTGCAGCTTCCACTCCAAACACTTGAGTAGCGTGAGTCACTTCCTCATCCATAGGCGGCACACCCTCAGATATCTCTATATTATTATCCGACCCTGTGCCAGCAGTTCCCACCTCATTATTTTGTTGAGATAAACCAAGAGGCGGCACAACCTCAGATATCCCTATATTATTATCCGACCCTGTGCCAACAGTTCCCACCTCATTAATCTGTTGAGGCAAATCCTGAGAAAACACACCTTCTGACATCCCTATACTATTATCCGACCCTGTGTCAGCCGAGACCACCCGATCATTCTGTTGAGGCACACCCTCAGAAAACACATCCTCAGACATCTCTATACTATTATCCGACCCTGTGCCACTAGATACCCCTCTTAAACACTGAGTAGCAGCTTCCGGCAAAGACACTGCCTCTTTATCCCGCTGCTGCCAAACCTCAAAAATCGTCTGCCTGCCATCCTGGGGAAACTCAAACTGGTAAACCCTAATGCGTTTGGGCCTACCTAAAGCATCTCGTTCCTCAGACCTTTCTTGGCGAACCCGTCGCAAAGTAAAGCCCAG
>NZ_JAUBTT010000189.1:0-6936 GCF_036705125.1 Microcoleus sp. B7-D4 | reverse complement strand
TTTTAGTAGGCATTGACTTTTTATAAATATCATCATATTATACTATGCAATATGCGTTTTAGATGCTGAACAGCTTATTCCAATCAGCAATAATCCAAGCTTCGATTTCCGGCGCGGCAAACCCAACAAATTTTTCGATGTCAGCACATTCGGGTATTTTTGATAACTCTGCCAATATTTTTGATTTTTGTGTCTGAGAATCGCGGCAATCCAAATCGTCAAAAACTAAAATCAAGTCGCATTTATTTGCTTCCGCTTTTAAGGCGATAGGCAATTCTTGCTTGATTTGCTCGATTAAGCTTTGACCTGTTCTTCCATAACTACCTGCTTTATTAGCTTTAGGGCCGGGTTTTTGACGAACTGGTGTTTTTCGTTCAAATCTACAGCCCGGAAAAGTTTTTTCTAAAAAAGGAAAGAATCCTCTAACCTCAGCCTCACCGCCACCAGAGAAAACCCACACTACCACGGCCATCCTCCAATAGTTGGATCGCCAACACGGTATAAGTCGCCCAATTGCCATCCCTCTTCAAGTTTTGGCTTCAGCAGTTCTTTTGAAAGAGATTTGACTGAGAAATACGTTCTGTTTTCGGGATAAAAACAAAGAACATTCTCTAAACGATCGGTAAAGTGATCTAAAAGGTCGGGACTATGCGTGGTAATAATTATCTGAGTTCTGGTGGCAGCTTTTTTAATCCACTCAGCTAAAATTGGCATCCACGAGACGTGCAATCCTAATTCAGGTTCATCAATGACTATCAAAGAAGGAAGGAGTGGAGAATGTAATATAGTTGCCCAACAAAGCATCCTGACAGTTCCATCCGACATTTCATTTAGGTAAAATGCTTCATCATCAATACCTTCAAAATACCATTCTACAGTGAGAGATAGGCGACCCGAAGGTAAAGCTCTAAGGCGACGAGTTTTTGGCAGGATGGACTTCATTGCCTCGTTAATGCTATCTTCAAAATTGATAGATTTTTGGTTTAAATTGTACAAGACTAAAGGCAGATTATCTCCCGAAGCAGATAGGTAAATATCACTTCCACCTATTTTAGGTTCTGCGGTTCTAATTAAACTCAAATTCATGTTATTGGCATTATAAAATTGCCATTTTGAAATAAATTCAATTAATTCTCTTCTAATTTTGTAAACAGGTATAATTTCTGGTGGTAAGAAAGTATATTCAAGCAGTGTCGGAATTGTCAACAAACCAAAAGAATTTGTAGGAATGTTATCTAAAGGTTCAAACTGAGCTGACTCTTGACCGGGAGACTTGTAAACAGATAAAACTCCTTGCCCTAATTCTCTGTTATGCAATTTATAGTAATAGAAAGGTGGCTGGCGGGAAGTTTCCTGCAAATCTTCTCCGCCATATAGATATTCTTCAGAGATGCTCGCCCTTACTTTTTGTCGATCGGTATAAAGTTTGAAATCAAGAATTGCGCTGTCTTTTTGAAGATTACCAGTTTGGTTAATTTGCGAAAAACAGCAAGCTATACTGACCTTCGCTGGACTTTCAACATTGACATCTAAAATTCTACCACCACCAATTTTAGAAACAGCATCCTCAAAACTACTCACGTCCCGATTTGCGTCAGGAATAGCTATTAGGCAATCTTTTAAAAATTTTAAACAACTGATGAAATTGCTTTTGCCTGAACCGTTTGAGCCTATAAATATATTAAGGTTGTTTAAATTTACAGATGGATCTAAGTGTAGATTTTTATAATTCTTGGTTGTCAAAAATCGAAGAATTGGTTGATTCATACGATCGCTCCGGTTATACTTCAGAAAGGTTAGGGCAGGCAAGATGCCTACCCTACAATAATTTAAAATTTGCACCTACAGCTAATAGCCGATCGCCAAATCTAAAATTTATCTAAAGATTAAAAGGTGAAAAATTAATTTTTCACCTTTTAACTCTCGACTTTCAAATTACCCGTTACTGAACAAACTTCTTGAATGCCAGAGTCACGTTGTGGCCGCCAAATCCAAAAGAATTCGACAGCGCCACATCAACTTTTAGATCGCGGCTTGTATGAGGAACATAGTCCAAATCGCACTCAGGATCGGGATTTTCCAGATTAATTGTCGGCGCGATTTTGTCATTGGCGATCGACATTACCGTCGCCACCGCCTCAATTCCCCCAGAACCGCCCAAAAGATGACCGGTCATTGACTTGGTAGAACTAATTGCTACTTTGTAAGCGTGGTCTCCCAAAGTCTGCTTAATCGCTTTTGTTTCAGTAGAATCGTTGGGAAGCGTGCTCGTGCCGTGAGCGTTGATATAGCTCACTTGATCCGGCGTCAAACCCCCATCCTTGAGCGCTAAAGCCATCGCGCGCGACGCACCGTTCCCCCCCGGTACCGGAGAAGTCATGTGATACGCATCGCAAGTTAAACCGTAGCCGACGATTTCTGCGTAAATCTTCGCGCCACGCGCCAGAGCGTGTTCCATTTCTTCTAGAATCAGAATGCCAGCACCTTCGCCGACGACAAAACCATCCCGATCGCGATCGAACGGACGAGAAGCATGAGTCGGGTCATCGTTGCGAGTCGAAAGCGCCCTCGCCGCAGCAAAACCTGCCACGCACAAAGGTGTCACCGCAGCTTCTGTACCGCCGCAAATCATGGCTTGGGCGTAACCCGCCTGAACTAAGCGAAACGCATCGCCCACGGCATTTGACCCGGCAGCGCAAGCCGTCACCGTGCAAGAGTTTGGCCCTTTAGCGCCCGTGTGAATCGCCGTCAGGCCCGCGGCCATATTCGCAATCATCATGGGAATCATAAACGGGCTGCATCGATCGGGGCCGCGATTCAGATAAATCTCTTGCTGGTCTTCTAAAACCTTCAGGCCGCCAATGCCAGTGCCAAGAATGACACCCACCTGTTCTGCGTTCAGGTCGTTAATCTCAAACTTCGCATCAGCAAGAGCTTGCTTGCTCGCTGACACCCCAAATTGAGCAAAGCGATCCATCCGCTTTGCTTCCTTGCGCTCTAAATAGTCGTGTGGGTCGTAACCCTTCACCTCTGCGGCAAAGCGGCAGTCGTGCCGCGACGGGTCGAATAAGGTGATCGGGCCTATACCATTCTTCCCGGCAAGCAACCCGTCCCAATATTCAGACAAGGTATTGCCGATCGGTGTAATCGCGCCGAGACCCGTGATAACAACGCGCTTACGCTCTAAATTTGTCATGATTTCTGTTTCAAAAAATTAAACACCCAGAACGCAGAACAAAAGAGGAGTTTCCAGTTTTCTAACTTCTCTCCTCTTAGGGGAAAAGACAGGTATTTTATGCTTTTGGAGCTGCAAGTTGGCTGCTGATGTAATCTACACAAGCTTGAACCGTAGTAATTCCTTCGGCTGCTTCGTCGGGAATTTCAATATCAAACTCTTCTTCCAAGGCCATTACCAGCTCTACTGTATCTAAGGAATCTGCTCCTAAATCGTTAGCAAAGTTGGCTTCGGGCTTGACTTCGCTCAGCTCGACTTCCAGTTGCTCTTTCACAATTTTCTGGACTCTAGTCAAAATATCGTCTTGGCTCATAACATCGTGTCCTCATTGGTTGCTGCGTATCTAATCTTATCCGAAAGGGGGATCGGCAGGACAAAGGCTGGCCGCTTTTCTAAGTGACACGGGCCAGGGACAATTGGGACACGGACGATCGCAGCAAGCCTACGACTAAGGAAAAAACCCATAGCCCACAATCAATCATCTCGTTTAGCAACCTGATAACGTTGAGGAACCGGAATTTTGGGTCGATGGTGCGTCAATCGATTTTAGATTTTAGATTTTAGATTTTAGATTGAAGCATTGACTCCACGGATAAATTCGGAGGGCAAGTTTCTCGGATACAGGTTTTTTATTTCACCGGTCCTGAGTCTGCTTTCGGAATGAACCCGGGGGCTTGTATCCTGGATGCTTGATTGTCAGTCATCAACTCAAAATGCTTGAGAAAAGCTGACAATTGGCTCCTAGCTAGGCGGTGATACGTTAATTATAAAGAGGGAAAACTAAGCAGGAAGCCTCCAGACTTCGATCGCTCAAGTTTCTTGTCCCGAACCTTGTGTCCCCTGCAGAAACAATTATGCCATCCCCAAATCTCAAATATGCTTACTTTCCTGGTTGCGTTCCCCAAGGGGCGGCCCGTGAACTTTACCTGTCTACCCAAGCGCTGACTCAAGCCTTGGGGATTGAACTGGTGGAACTCAAAAAAGCTTCCTGCTGCGGTTCTGGCACTTTCAAGGAAGATTCGCAGTTACTCGAAGATACTGTCAACGCTCGCAATATTGCTTTGGCTGAGGAACTGAATCTGCCTTTGCTGACACATTGCAGCACTTGTCAAGGGGTAATCGGTCATGTGGACGATCGCCTCAAGGAATCTCAGAAAACCGATCCCAACTACATAGAAAAAGTCAACGGTTTACTGGAAAAACAAGGCTGTTCGCCTTACAAAGGCAGTACCGAGGTGAAACATCTGTTGTGGGCGATCGTTGCAGATTACGGGCTCGACGAGGTGCAGAAGCGAGTCACCCGCAAGCTTTCAGGTTTGAAGTGCGCGTCTTTTTACGGGTGCTATCTGCTGCGAGCTCAGGATAAGCTGCTTTACGATGACCCGCACCAACCGGAATCGATGGAAAATGTGTTTCGAGCGATCGGGGCCACTCCGGTTTACTATCGAGGCCGGACGCAGTGCTGTGGCTGGCCGTTGGCGAGTTATGCCACTAACCAATCTTTTCAGATGGCAGGCAAACATATTCAAGATGCTCTTGACAATGGCGCTGATTGTATGGTTACTCCTTGTCCGCTTTGTCATTTAAATTTGGATGCGCGGCAGCCGGAGGTGGAAAAAGTAATCGGGCGCAAGTTGGGTTTGCCCGTGTTGCATTTGTCGCAATTGGTGGCTTTGGCTTTGGGTGTGGAGCCAAAAAAACTAGGGATCGATCGACATATTGTGTCAACTAAGCCCGTGTTAGAAAAATTAGGCTTTTAGTCGATCGATTTGCGCGGGTTTGGAGTAAGAGCTTTAGTCCTTTCTCATCTTAAATCCAGGTTGGTAGTAAAGACTTTAGTCTTTTCTCAAATCAAATCCGGTTAGAGCGGAATTATAGGCGAGTGCTAGCGGGACGATAGATCGCGCTTATACACTCTTGAGTTGATAGAAGATACCGTCCACAATTTCAGTCCTGGACGCACACATACCAAAGAAACCGGGTTTTTTACCGAATCTGCGGGTCACAACCTTTGTTTTTTCGTAAAAAAACCCGGTTTCTGAGCCCCGGTGGGTAAGTCCTAAATTTGTCCTTTTGTCCCCAGAGGTGGTCTAGTCTTCTTCTTGTGGGGCAGCAATGGCGTTGCGGAGTTATCACTCGTTGTCGGTGAAGTTGCTCGACAATGCCATTTATTTCTGATCTTAGCTCGTCATCAGAGAGCCCAAATGGGTTCTTTAAGCTATTGACACCACCAAAATATGAAGCGGTCTAACGACGGGGGCTTCAGCGAACGGCGTTGCACGGTGGCTACACCACTGATAACCGATGCCTCAGTTCCGTTGCCAGCCCTTGTTAGACTGCGATTGCTAGACCGCATACCGTAGCCCGGATCTAGACTCAAAAGCAAGTGTGGGGCTGGTAGGTTAATATGCAAATCACAGAAATTGTATACAATTACACAAAATAGTTTTTTAAGACTTCCTAACTGCCTAGCTATTGACAAGGAGTAATCTCCAGGACGAGTTTTTCTTAGACATTTCCTGCCATAAGGCAGACAATTGATGTAGACTGAGATAATTCACTCAAAAAACCCAATATGTCCACATATGTACCACCAAGAATCGCTATTCAACGACTTGGAGTATGTTCAAAAACCCTTGAAAGGTGGGAAAAAGAAGGGAAAATCAAAGCATACCGAACGCCGTCAGGACAGCGACGCTACGACGGAGACTCAGTTGTCAATATTCCATCTACTAAACCAACCATCCTCTACGCCAGAGTTAGCAGTCGAAGTCAAAAAGCCGACCTTATTCGACAGGCTGACTTTCTTCTGTCTCGCTACCCCGGATGTGAAATCATCCAAGACATCGGGAGTGGCCTCAACTTCAAAAGAAAAGGTCTTATCGCCCTATTGGAACACATTTACACAGGCGACATCGGAATGGTTGTCGTTGCCTCAAAAGATAGATTATGCCGGTTCGGATTCGATCTTATCTCATGGTTCGCGGAGCGGGGCGGGTGTAAGATTCTGGTTCTCAACAATAGTTCACTTAGTCCCGAAAGAGAAATGGTTGAAGATATACTCGCCATCATCCACGTCTTCAGTTGCCGATTGTACGGACTCAGAAAGTATAAAAAGCAAATCATTGAAGACTATGACGTACCGAGTTTACCCAAAGGGGGAGACGAAGAAAGTCTGGATGTTGAGAATTCACGCCAATCGCAAAGTGTATAACAATGCAATCGCTTACCTGAATCAGCATCAAGGAAAGTTCACCTACTACACTGTAGACAAAAAGACTAATCAGCCAGTCTCAAAAACTTCCGGTAAGCAAGCTTTTCGGAGTTACTGTAAAACTCGCTTGTTGCGAGATAATCCCGGAATGGTGCAAAGAATTGGGAATAGCACATAGTTTGGACAACGCCCTTTTCGAGGCTTATACAGCTTGGAAGAAAACCGACAAACAGCCAGCTCAGTTAGGTAAAGGAAAAAAGGCAAAACCCAATCCTTTAGTCGGATTGAAATTAGCTCGATTCAGGTCAATTCGAGCCCAAAAACAGACTATTCAGTTCGCTCCGGGTGACTATAAGAACGGTCATCTAATGCTCAATGCTAGCAAAGGTCTAGAAAAACCTCTCTGGACGGGGCAGGATTCCTGCTTAATCAACTATGACAAGGCAGTAGAAGTCACCTACAATAAGGGACGCTGGTTCGTAAATAT
>NZ_JAUBTT010000188.1:4186-6946 GCF_036705125.1 Microcoleus sp. B7-D4 | reverse complement strand
AGGCAAGCGTCTAACTCAAAACGCATCGCCCGCAGATTGTAAGTTTTTGTCCTACAACTCGTGGCGCATTGCAAATTAAATTGTAAAGCCGTCCTAGAAGGACGGGGTTTCTACCCATTTTTCTGATGAGTGACCGAAAGCATCCAGGATACAAGCCCCCGGATTCATTCCTTCGCAGACTCAGAACCCAGAAATAAAAAACCTGTATCCCATGAAACTTGCCCCCCGAATTTATCCGTGGGGTCGCCTCTAAAATCTAAAATCTAAAATCTAAAATCGATTGACGGTTGTCAACGCGGTTCCTAGGACGAGGGGTCTTGGATTTAGTGGTCAAGCATCGAAGCAGAAACCGGATTTCGAGTTCCGCGCCTGTAACTTCTAATATTTTACAGCGAGCGAGTCAAACAATTTTGCGCTTCCAGATTCGGAAGTATAAATTATGAAACCACAAATAAATTTAGCATCATCTAAATGTCCAGAAGAACTCCATACCCAGCTACGGGAGTTGAGCGAAAAACTTGAGGAAGTAGAGGATGAAAAAAATAGCTATGAAACCTTAGTAGAAATTATCACGGAACACTCCACGGATCTGGAAA
Source organism: Microcoleus sp. B7-D4 (assembly GCF_036705125.1). Taxonomy (NCBI): domain Bacteria; kingdom Bacillati; phylum Cyanobacteriota; class Cyanophyceae; order Oscillatoriales; family Microcoleaceae; genus Microcoleus; species Microcoleus sp. B7-D4. Next base: position 6,350 of record NZ_JAUBTT010000188.1, on the reverse strand, counting down.
ACCAGATCCATCATAAAAACCGAGAGATGCAGACTTACATCGAGCAGGTAAAAAAGGTTATAGATGCAGCTATTGCTGTAAAAAACAATAGCTTTCAACCCCAGATATTGTCAGATGTGGCAGCGCGCAGTGATGCACTGGGAGAACTGGCACAGGTATTTTCCCATATGGTGCAAACGGTGAAAGCGCGGGAACAAGAATTAGAGAATCTTTTGCAGGCTTACGGACGTTTCGTTCCCGATGAATTTCTCCAATTTCTCGGCAAGCAAAGCATGGTTGATTTCCAGCTTGGAGATCACGTGAGCAAAGAGATGGCAATTATGTTTTCCGATATGCGTTCGTTCACCACGATGGCGGAGCAAATGACTCCTCAAGAAAACTTTGACTTCATCAATAATTATTTACAGCAAATTAGTCCGGAAATTCGTAAGCACAACGGTTTTATTGTCAAGTATATTGGAGATGGAGTCATGGCAGTTTTTCCCGATGGCGTTGATGATGCTATTCAGGCAGGAATTGTGAAGTTGGAGCAGTTGCAAAAATACAATCAAAGCCGTAAAATAAATGGGGATATACCGCTGAATATTGGCATTGGTATCCATGTGGGTGATACGATGGTTGGGATTATTGGAGATGCGAATCGGATGCAAGCAGATGCGCTCTCAGATCATGTCAATCTCACCGCTCGTCTGGAAGGTTTGACTAAGTATTATGGCGTATCTTTATTAATTTCTGGAGATGTGGTACAACGTTTGAGTCAACCCGAAAAGTATCATATCCGTTTTTTGGATCGGGCTATTGTTAAAGGTAGACAAGAAGCCATTACAGTTTGTGAGGTGTTAGATGTTGAAGTAGAACCAGTGCGATCGCTCAAAATTCAAACTTTGCCTATATTTGAGGAGGGACTCCAAGAATATTGTCAGGGAAATTTTGCTAAGGCCATAGTTTGTTTTGAACAGATAGTAGCCCTAAATCCAGATGACAAGCCCAGTCAACTTTACCTAAAACGCATCCAATCGCTGTTACAAAAAAGTATTCCTGCTAACTGGAATGGCGTGTGGAAATTCACCAAGAAGTGACCTTAATACATCAATTGGAGCGAGAAAAATCATGACATCTGGCAGCTTAAGAACAATGACACAAATCTTTGGAGAATTCATTGAAGAATTTCCTCCTGAACACGACTCCCTAGAACTTACATTTACTCCCAGTTCTCGCCCGATCAAACAGCGCTGGCGCAACAACAGGCTTTCAGCTCATTTTGTAGCAGATTATTTGTCTAGCTTTCTACCGGTGGATGAGGAGGATGCTAGCAGCGAGAAACGGATCAAACAAAGCAAGGGAGCTGTGAGTTACGTAGCCAACGAACTGTTAGAAAATGCGATAAAATTTAATAACGATGATACTCATTACAAGGTCAGATTTGGCATACATTTTATTGGTGAAACAGAGGTGACGGCGGTAATTTTTGCCAGTAATAGTGTCACTTCAGAAGGGGCGAAGAAGTTGAAGGAGTTTATTGAAGAAATTATGGCTTCCGATCCAAATGAACTTTATTTGCAGCAGCTTGAAAAGAATGCGGAATCGGAAAGTGATACATCGGGATTGGGATTGCTGACGATGATTAATGACTATTCAGCTAAGATAGGTTGGAAATTCGAGCCCAGGCCAGATAGTGATACCATCAGTGTTACGACTGTGGTTCAAATTAGGGTCTAGTTTCTAGCATTTCAATATTTACTCTCTTGTGCGATCGCAATATTTTAGTCAGGAAACCAAATCACAATGGGCATTCAAGAAATTAAAGGTGAAGATTACAGCATTCAATACGAACCAGCATCAGTCACACTCACTTTCCAAGGGGAACTCAGCCTGAGCGGCCCTCCCGAATATGCACCAATAGCCGAGTTGTTAGATGAGGTAGCCAATGGCGAACCGCCTACTATTACCTTGAACCTAAAACAATTGGAATTTGTTAACAGTTCTGGTATCAGTATGCTGTCTAAATTTGTCATTAGCGTCCGAAAAAAGAAAACGATTCAACTTTTGGTATTGGGTTCAAATGATATTCCTTGGCAACAGAAATCTCTCAGAAATTTAGAAAAGCTGTTGCCAACTTTGAAGCTCGAATTAGCGTAGGATATGTGTAAATTTTAACTACAGT
>NZ_JAUBTT010000188.1:0-4086 GCF_036705125.1 Microcoleus sp. B7-D4 | reverse complement strand
TAACACAGGCGGGACGCCCGTGCCACAGTTAACACAGGCGGGACGCCCGTGCCACACACAGTTAACACAGGCGGGACACCTATGCCACACACAGTTAACACAGGCGGGACGCCCGTGCCACATTTAACACAGGCGAGACGCCCGTGCCACACACAGTTAACACAGGCGGGACGCCCGTGCCACAGTTAACACAGGCGGGACGCCCGTGCCACAGTTAACACAGGCGGGACGCCCGTGCCACACACAGTTAACACAGGCGGGACGCCCGTGCCACACACAGTTAACACAGGCGGGACGCCCGTGCCACAGTTAACATAGTTGACACAGGCGGGACGCCCGTGCCACAGTTAACATAGTTGACACTCCCCGACTATCAAGGTGCGGGGATTCTTAATTCAGCGACTAACCTTTAAGTGTTGCGTCATGAAAGGCAATACTCCGACTTTTCAACCGTAGAATCCTACCAATTAACGAGCCTGAGCAAGCAGCCACCCCAGCGGGTCTGTCTCCAAAAGCGTACTAGAATACTTATCTAGAGTTTGGGTATGCCCTACCCTACTTAACAATCCTACAAATAGTTTGTTTTGACTGGTTTAAGGCTTACTGAATTCAGCCTCTAGCTGTTTAAAGAGTTTTCGCTGCTCTGCGTCCCCCGGTTTATGCCTAAAAGTGTGTCTCATGTCCTGTTTCACGAGGGCATTGCGAATTTGACCTTGACTTTTATACTATACTCCAGATATCGGAACCTAGCGGACTTTTTGAAAAAAGTTTTAAGAAATTAAAGCTGTCCTAGAAGAACAGGGTTTTAAACCCAAATTTTTGATAAATTTGGATGATTAGTAAATTGCTTAAGTTTGCTGGATCGGCAGTTCAATGATAAACTCGGTTCCCTTACAGGGTTCCGACTCGCACCGGAGCGATCCTCGGTGATTTTCTACTAAGATTTTGTAGACAATAGACAATCCTAAACCGGTACCTTTACCGATTTCCTTGGTGGTGAAAAACTGCTCGAACATTCGCTCTTTTATCTCTGGTGTCATTCCGGGTCCCGTGTCAGCAATCCGCACTCTCACGCGATCGGGCCCTGCTAATTCTGTGGTTATCAAAATTTTTAGCGCAGCATTGGGCTGATTTTGTGATACCTCGTCCAAAGCATCGATCGCGTTGGTAATTAGATTCATAAATACTTGATTTAGCTGTCCTGAATAACACTCTACAAGAGGCAATTTTCCATAATTTTTTACTACTTGAATGTCGCGACGGTCTATTTGAGAATTGAGACGGTTTCGCAAAATTAACACGGTGCTGTCAATGCTGTCGTGCAAATCGCACATGGTCATGTTACTGTTATCGGTTCGCGAAAAGTTGCCCATAGATTTGACAATTTCGCGAATGCGATTGGAACCCATTTGCATGGAAGACATAACTTTAGGCAAGTCTTCAACTAGAAAATCCAGATCTATCTCTTCGATTTTAGCTGTGATTTCGGGACAGGGATTGGGATAGCATTCTTGATAGAGACGCAGCAGGTTCAGCAAATCTTGAGTATAAATTGCGGCATGGCTCAAGTTGCCGTAAATAAAACTAACTGGGTTATTAATTTCGTGGACGATACTAGCCATTAGCGCTCCCAGGGAAGACATTTTTTCGCTGTGGAGGAGTTGAGCTTGAGTTTGTTTGAGTTCGCAAAGTGCGCGATCGAGCTTGGCCGCTTGAGCTTCCGCTTTCGAGGTAGCAGCACAACTTTCTTGATAAAGTTCTACCTGTTTAAGATCGATTTCAAATTGTTCGATTTCGCTTTCTTGCTGGTATTGGCTCACCACGGCATCGAAAGCTTCTAGCAAGTCGCCCCCCGCAGCTTCGACAATGTACAGCAGATGGGAATTTTCCAGCCTGAGTTCGGCATCGGGAACTTGCACCAAGGCTTTAATTCGATCGATATATGCGCGCACTTGTTTGTCTAAATACAGTGGCGGCTCAAAATACATTGCCTTGACGGTGGCTGAAGGGGGACTCACTAAGTTGATGCTGCTGCTAGTATTAATTAAGTCGCGATGCGATTTTTCCATAAGCTCGATCGCCTCTAACAAATTCCCGCGCAGTTTTGCTCTTTCTGCCGCATTCTCAGAGCAAACTAACCTCATGCAAAAAAAAGCCGTTCGTTGGGAAAGCATTCGCTGGCGGCCGCTGATGTTAATTACCGCAGCACTAATTCTTCTGGCTGTCGTAATTTCTTCCAGATTAAAGTAGTTTTTCACTGCCGCCATTGGTAATGCCCCCGACTCGCCTAAATGTCTGTAGCTCCTGCTGACACAAGATTTAAGAGCCATAAAAAGTTTTTGTACAAGACACTAACCAATATATTCTGTATTTCGTAGTAGAGTAGTATACTAAAACACAATTATTTTACCGTTGTGGCCTATCACAATTTTCAGGATTCCGCTTGTTGCACCGTTTTTCTTAACTATTCAAAAATTTACTAATAAACTTGGCCATGATTGGAGCTTGAGTTTGTGGCAACCCGTGAGTGGCATTGGGAATAATTGCTAACTCTGCCCCCGGTATCTCGCCCGCGTAGGTTTCACAGTGCCATAGAGGAATTGTTTCGTCACTATCTGCTGCGATGACTAAGGTAGGAATTTGCAATTTGTGAATTTCTTTTTCTACTGTATCAACTGCATCTTCCGGCCGCATCCGACTCATTAAAAATGACCTTGCTACTGGTTGAGACATTAACTCCCTGCGCCACCCGGAAATTTGCTGCAATTTCTCACTTTTTCCCGCTAAACTAGCAAAAGGTTTTGCCAAATGCAAGGCCCAATCCACGGCTGGGGTTTCCCACAGCAGCGGCCGCAAAGCATCGTATTGACCGCAAAAACTGTCGTCCCGAATTCCGGCTGGTGCTGCTAACACTAAACTGCTCACAGAATTAGGATATTTGAGGGAATATGCAGATGCAACCCAACCGCCAAAAGAATGTCCGATGATGCAGCATGGTTCGATATTTAGTTGTTCTACAACTTGCCGCACAAAAGCAACTTCTACAGCTACGTCGTAGGGGATTTCTGGTTTGCTGGATTCTCCAAAACCTAACATATCTAAACTGATGCACCGAAACTGAGATTGCAATAACTCAATTAAGGGCAGCCAGCAAGTCTTTTCTCCGAAGAAACCGTGCAGCATCAATAAGGGTCTGCCGCACCCGATGTCGAGGTAGGCGGCTGTTTGGCGGCTGCTATTGACAAATGTACTTAATGTGTGCTTTTGTCCTACAAGTGCTTGAGACTGCATGGGCGATCGACTCCTGATAGGTAAGATACTTTTGTAAAGGATTGTAACAAAACAGGAGTCCAAAGGTTAAACTTCATTACGGAGTACACAGTTAGAAATAGACCATGATATTGTCTATGATTATTAGAAAAAACTACAAACCCAAAGCAGGAGAACACCTTGAACTCTACTTTAAAACAGTACCCGGCTTGCTCTCTTCGCGAAGATGTCAGTGAGTACGTAGCACACCTACAGCTTCACATGACTTTACAAGCTCGCAACTTGCTCCCTACCATTACCACCGCTAAGGATAGTCGCGAACAACTGTTGCAGCAGACTCAGGCTCATTTTGAGAAACGTGTTTCTCGACAAGCTATTTAAACAAATTTTTCTGGGTCATTAAGATCGCCCACTGTCGATCGAACTTTCCCACATTTCAGCATCCCAGAAACCCGGTAGCCTCAAAAATACCGGGTTTCTTTTCGGCTAATTATGCAGGGAACCCGGTTTTGGGTAATATGCGTTGGGTGTGCTTTAAATTTAATGTCTATGCGAATTTCGATTATTGCATTTTTGACTTTGGCGGCGCTGGGTGGCGGCGAATTGGCAGCGCGGGCGATCGATCCGAGTGCCGCACCGACTGAGGCCCAGTTTAGAGAGGGAACCGCAGAGGCGCAGAGGGCGCAGAGGGAGGAGGATGAGGTCATTGGTGATAACTTAACGTTAAACCCACCGTCTCTCTTGTTTGTAGCGAAGTCTAGATCCCCCCTAACCAAGGGCGGGCACGGGGGCACCGCCCCTACTAAGGGGGGGACA